>NZ_JBICMC010000006.1:0-27068 GCF_043106005.1 Pseudomonas sp. GLN_2
AAGATCGCGTTAGCCTGGCAGCAGTATGCTGACCCGCAACCCACCGCTCTCACGGTTCGACAGCATCAGCTCACCCCCATGGCTGGTGGCGATCCGCTGGGCAATGCTCAATCCCAACCCATATCCGCCGGACGCCTGGTTACGCGACCCGTCACCGCGCACGAAGGGGTCGGCAATAGTCGCCAGCAGGCCCGGGGCAATCCCTGGCCCGCAGTCGTCGATATGGATCAATACACCTGTGGTGGCACGTTCCAACGTGACCGAAATGTTCTTGGCGTAGCGCAACGCGTTGACCAACAAGTTTTGCAGGCAGCGCTGCAACAGCAAGGCATCTACCCGCAAGCTGCCCGCCTTGCCGTGCACCGGAAGTGGTTCTGCGGCAGTGGCCAGGTCCGCACACTGGCGCGCGACCAATCGGTCCAGGTCCACCTGCTGCAGATTCCGCTGCTCCCCCGCACGCAGGTAGTCCAGAACCTGACCGATCATATCGTCCATCTGCGTGATGTTCTGCCGCAAGCGCTGGCGGTGTTCGTCATCGGGTAAGCGCTCCAGTCGCAGGCGCATGCGGGTGAGTGGGGTGCGCAGGTCATGAGACACGGCGGCCAGGAAGTAGGCCTTGTCGTTGACCATGGCAATCAGCCGCTGCTGCATTGCGTTGAATGCCTGCGCCGCCTGGCGCACTTCCTCCGGGCCATCCAGCGCAAGGGGTGGCTGCTCGAGGTTACTGCCCAGGCCGCGTGCGGCATCGGCCAGGCGCCGCAACGGGCGCAGGCACAGGCGCACGGCAACCAGGCATACCAGCAACACCGCGACGATGCGCAGCGCATACACCCGCAGCAGGTAATCGCTGATCAGCACCCAGGCCGACTCGCCGCTCCAGCCCTGCAGTTCCTGGCCCGCAATGGTCAGCCAGTGGCCATCGGGTAACGGCACCGCGAACTGGATATGCGCCTGGGCTGTGCGCAGGCCGAACAGGCTGCGCCAGACGATCGGCTGGCCCAGTTCGTCGGTGAGTTGCACGTGCATCAGGCGCACGTCCTGGGCACGCCCCAGCTCGTACTTCAGGGCCTGCTGCAACAACAGCTCGACCCGCCTGCGCCCGCGGCGCTCGTCATGCTCTTGCGCAGGCAGGCTTTCGACGCAGTGAAGCTGGTAGTGGGCTGGCGCCTGCAGCGTACCGCCGTGGCAGTCGGCCTGGGCAATCAGGGGGGCGCTGCGTGCAGCAATCAGTCGCACGGGCACCTCTAGCGCCTGAGCGAAACGCACGTCGAACCAGATGCTGCTCGACATCAACTGGATCACCAGCGTGCCACTGACCATGATCAGCAGCAGTTGACCAAACAAGGTGCGGGGCCATAGCCGGTGAAACCAGCGCATGTCAGGCACCGGCCGCGAGGGGGGCGAGACTCAGCAGGTAGCCTTCGTTACGGATGGTCAGGATTTGCGCGGTCCCCGCCGGCGCCCGGCGCAGCTGCTGGCGCAGGCGGCTGACACACATGTCCACCGAACGGTCGTCGGGCAGGTGGTCGCGGCCGAACGCGCTGCGGGTCAGTTGGTCACGGGAGACCACACGGTTGTTGGCTTCCAGCAGTTCGCGCAGCACGCGGTAGTCGGAGCGCGGCAGGGTCAGGGTCTCGCCATCCGGGCGGGTGAGCAGGCGCTTGACGTGTTCCAGGCGAAAGCCTGCGAACAGCTGGGCGTCCACCACGGGTTCTTCGGCAGAGGTGCCCAGGCGTTGCGGACGACGCAGTACGGCTTTGATCCGGGCGATCAGTTCGCGTGGTTCGAAGGGCTTGGCCAGATAGTCGTCGGCGCCTACTTCCAGGCCGATGATGCGGTCCAGCGTGCTGCCCTTGGCTGACAGCATGATCACTGCCAACCCAGGTGTGGCCTGCAACTGCCTGCACAGGCTAAGGCCGTCCTCACCCGGCAGCATCAGGTCGAGCACCACCAGCTCCACTTTGTGCCGGGCCAGCTGGTCGCGCATCTGTTGACCGTCGGCTGCCGCCAGCACGTTGTAGCCCGCATCGGTCAGGTAATCACAAAGAAGTTCGCGGATCTCGTCGTCATCATCGACAACCAGCAGGGTTGTGCTCATGCAGAAAAACACCTGTTAGGTGAGGGCCGGTGGCGCTCGTTACGTTCAATTACATCCCCGTACATGTCGGGTCTGGAGCCCGGAGGGCTGATCCCTAGAATCCTAACAAAAAATCATCTGCAAATACGAAGCCTTCCCAAATGAATCCCCAAAGCATCACGCCAGTGTTCACCCCCTTCAGTCCAAGCGGCAATTGCCTCAAGCCGCTGGCCTTCTGCGTCGCCGTCGCCATCAGCGGTGGTGCAGTGGCTGCCGACGGCAAACCCCTTGAACTCGACGCCACACAGATCGAAGACAGCGCAGTACTGCCTGCCGACGATGCCGGCCAGTTGGGCTACACGGTCGAGAGCACCCGCAGCTCCACTGGCCTGGCACTGACGCCACGGCAGACACCGCAATCGGTAACCACCATCACCCGCCAGCAGATGGATGACCGCGACATCCATACCATCGAGCAGGCATTGGAAACCGCCCCAGGCGTAACGGCCAACAAGTCCGAGGTGGGTGGGCGCACCGACTACCGCGCGCGTGGTTACTCGATCAGCAACTGGAAGGTTGATGGCCTGCAGACCCAGGGCGGCTCCGATTTCAGTGGCAGCGGCAATGCGCTGAACATGGACCTGTACGAACGCATCGACATCGTGCGCGGCGCCAACGGCCTGCTGGGCGGCACCGGCGACCCCTCGGCCACCGTCAACCTGATCCGCAAGGCACCCACCAAAACCTTCGGCGGCAGCGCTTATGCCACTTATGGCAGCTGGGACAAGCGTCGTCTGGGGGCGGACTTGAACCTGCCGCTGTCCGAAGATGGCCGCCTGCGCTCGCGTTTCGTGATGACCCAGCAGGATGCCAACTCCTTCCGCGACAACCAGTCCGAACGTTCCCGCGCCGCGTTGGCCAACTTCGAATTCGACCTGGACGACGCCACCACTCTGGGTGCCGGTTACCAGTATGAATACAACAAGGTCGTGGGGGGCGGCTGGGGCGCGAACGTCCCGATCTGGTACCGCGACGGCAGCAAGACCGACTTGCCGCGCAGCACCAACGTGGTGCCCAGCTGGAGCTTTGGCGAGTACACCACCCGCACTGCGTTCGGTTCGCTCGAGCACCGCTTCGACAACGACTGGACGTTGGACCTGAAAGCCGCCCAGGCCACCACCGAAGCCCTGAACCATCGCGGCCTTGCCAAGGTGAACTCGGCTGGGCGCGGCAGCTACGGCGGCTATTGGGACCAAGACGGCAGCGGCGCCGTACTGAATGGTTTGCACAGCTCCAGCGACACCACCCAGCAGTCCGCGCAAATCGACCTGTCTGGCCCGTTCCAGCTGTTCGGCCGCACCCACCAGGCCATGGTCGGCTACAACGACAGCCGCACCGTCGGCTGGTCGCCTCAGTACACCTGCACCATGGTCGGCGACGGCATGACCAGCGCGCCTGCACTGGGTTGCCAGTTCCGCGCCAACAACGGCTTCCCGGTGACCGACTGGCACAATGGCGTGGATGACGACTACGACCTCATCGCCTCGCGCACCGGTCTTCACAGCAAGACCACCACCCGTCTGCAGGGCATGTACGCCGCCACCCGCCTGAGCATCACCGACCCGTTGTCGGTGATCGTTGGCGTGCGCACCAGCAACTATTCCTCGGTCACTCGCAGCGTGGCCGGCGAGCGCAGCAGCCAGGAAGAAAACGGCATCGTCACCCCTTACCTGGGCGCGGTGTATGACCTCAATGACAACTACTCGGTATACGCCAGCTACACCGACATCTTCACCCCGCAAACCTCTGAAACCAGCAGCGGCAGCAAGGTCGAACCGATTCGTGGGCAAAGCTACGAAACAGGTATCAAGGGTGAGTGGTTCGATGGCCGCCTGAACGCCTCGGCGGCGTACTTCCGCACCAAGCAGGAAAACAAGGCCGTGTTGGACGGCGACCTGACCACCCCGACCGGCGGCAGCGCCTACAAGGCCGGCTCCGGGCAGGAAACCGACGGTATCGACCTGGAAGTCGCAGGCGCCCTGACCCCCAACTGGAACGTCTACGCCGGTTACACCTACCTGCACTTTCGCCGCGTCGACAGCGACGGCCGCAGCGACCCGTCGCACTTGTTCAAGGCCTCCACCACCTACCGCCTGAGCGGCCCGCTCGACCGCCTGACCCTGGGCGCCGGCGTGACTGCGCAGACCAACATCCGCGCCATCTCCAGCCCAGCTGGCCAGCCCACGAACGGTGTGAGCAATGGTGCCACTGACGTGAACTGGTCCGGTTATGCCATCTGGAATGCCATGGCCAAGTACCAGCTGACCGACAACACCAGTGTCAGCCTCAACGCCAACAACCTGTTCGACAAGCACTACTACAGCCAGTACGGGTTCTATGCCGGGGCGATTTATGGCGACCCGCGTAACCTGTCGTTGACGGTAAGCACCGCGTTCTGATCAAGCCCTTCCACAAGGCCTGGCGCTGTACCTGTAGGAGCGGGTTCACCCGCGAACACCGGCGAAGCCGGTGCCTGCACGCGCATCGCCAGCTCCCACAGAGTCAGCGCTGGGCTCAAGGCCTGCGCTGGGCCGCCAAGCGGCCCTTTCTTACCTGGGCTCTACCGCTTGCCCTGGATCAACCGGCTTCTCCAACTGGCCCTCGAAGCTATCCCAATCCTCGCCAAACAGCTCCACCGGATGCATGGTCCGGTCTGCGCCATTGCCACAGGCTAGCGCCTTGGCAGGGCAGTACAGGTCGCAACCCCAGCAGATACGCTCGGGGTGGCGAGGGTTTGTGGGGAATCTCTTGGCCATGCTCATCCTCCCTCAGGGCTGCCTGTTCTGAACGTAAACCCCTCGCCCAGCCCGTCGTTTGACCGTCATCAATCCATTGGCGATCCACTGAGGTGAATGTCTTACAATCTAGCGAGCCTCGCCTTGGCGGGGTATCGCAGGGTCGATGATGCACATTGCTGTATCGCAAAAGGAGTTGCTTTGGTGCCCCATTCAACCGGTAAGCGCGGCGTGAGTTACGATCCGTCGCAACGGCGGCAGCGCAGGGACATTCCATCCATCGTGCGTCGGGTGACGCTGGGCGTTGTGGTCGTCTGGTTGGCACTTGTGGCAAGCCTGAGCGGGTGGGTAGCGCAGCGCCTTACGGCAGAAGAACTCGACAACCTGGCGGCAGGCGCCGAATACGAAGCCCAGATCACGGGGCGAGTCGTAGACCGCCTGTTCACCGAGATGGCCAGCGTGGCCAACATGGTGGCCCGTCAAAGCGAGGTGATCCAACTCGCTGCCCGATATCGCCATGATCCGCCCGGTTTCGCGGCACTCACACGTGAGGAGCGCGCTTCGAAGTTCACCCGTGACCCGCTGGTGCGAAGCGTGGGTGATTTCATGGATAGATTGGCCAGCGATCTTCACTATGCCCGTATCTACATGAACAACCTCTCAGACGATACGGTGACGGCCAGCAACTGGGCGGAGTCATTCAGCATCGTTGGCCAGATCTATACGGGCAGGGCCTACCTCCTCGACGCATTGCGCACCGGCAGTGGTGAAATGTTCGGCATTGCCCGCCTTAACAAAACCCCCTCCTATTTCGTAGCCAGCCGCATCGACGATGCTGACGGCAAGCCACTCGGCTCTGTCACGGTCAAGTTCGATGCCCCGGACATCGCCCTTTACCTGACAGGGCGTCACATTGCCTTGATTGTGAACCGTCAGGGGCGCGTGACCACCGCGTCCAGCGAACCCTTCATGCTGCGTAACGTGGCGGCACTGCTCCCGCCCGATATTCGCAGGCCTCTGGATGGCGACGAAGAGCCGGGCGAGCCCATGGATATCCGCGCAGTGGCAGCCGCGGCTCAGGCCGATCAATGGCTCATTGGCGGGCACCCTTATCTGGTGCATCGTCAGCCCCTGAACGACGCGCAATATCAGCTGCTGACGCTGGCAAAGCTTGATCACCTGCAGCCGATGCGTCAGCAGTACTACTGGACCGGAGCCTCTGTGGCAGCGCTCGGGTTGATCTTGATCTTGCTCTCCAGCCGTGTGGCCGGGCAGATGCTATTGCGCCGCCAGGAAGAACGCTATGCAGCCAACTATGACGCGCTGACCGGGTTGAAGAACCGGCGCGCGATCCTGGCTGCCTTGCATCGGCATTTCGCGTTGGCGAAGCGAACGGGGCAGGGGGTGCTGGTGGCATTTATCGACCTCGACGAATTCAAGGCGATCAACGACACCTACGGGCACGAGGTGGGGGACAAGTTCCTGATCGAAGGCAGCCGGCGCTTGCAGGGCGGGTTGCGGGCAACAGATGAACTTGGGCGCTGGGGTGGTGACGAGTTCGTTGTGATCGGCTTGACCGCTTCGGTCCACCCGGACGAAATGGCCAAAACTGCCGCAGCGATGCGCAGACGGCTGGTGCCGCTGCTGATTGGTAGCTACGAGTTTGACGACTGCCGGTTCGATTATGCGGGTGCGAGTTTTGGTATTACCAGTGTTGATCCCGCTGCGACTTCGCTGCAGGCCGCGCTTAAAGCGGCGGATCAGTTGATGTATGCCGATAAAGAGGTGCGGCGGGGGTTGCGGAGGGTTTGAGAGGGGGAGGGCGAGGGGGTATAACGACACTGAAAACAAAAAAGGCCCACCTTTCGGTGAGCCTTTCTCCTGGTGCCTAATTCAACTCTATCTCAATATCTACCCTTTCACTGCCTAGAAAAGAGCTATCCAAAATTTGCTAGTCGTAAACCTATTACCATGTCGATGCATTCAGCGAGGCTTTTAAATTTTCCAACATAGTCTATTAGATCAGCTCCAGAAGGAGGTGTGTGATGACGACCTGTATGGGCGCACACGTTACGCATCTCTATGAAAGACGTGAGAAATAGGTCTAATCGGCCATGAGACTTGTTTAGGTCATCAATCGAATTCCAAGCCTTTTCGATTTCAAGGCCAGACAATAGTGTTGTAACAGTCTCTGTGCCAGGATTCGATCTTGTATTGGCAAATGACTCCCAGGCGAGATAGTATTTCGGTTGATCTAAAGATCCTAATCGTCTGGCTAGGTCTTCTGATATATTTGTTGATTTGAGTTTTTTGTCTTTTTTACTAGCGTTTACTAAGGCGTCCGCACCGCCAGAGTAATGCTTGAGCCGCATAGTGACCGGAATTTGGTGTATAGGTTTGTTTAAGTTGTTGATGGCGTCTATATAGTCTTTTACTATATTTTTGAGGTAGCTTTCAAAGTACCCGCTAAGTAGTACTATAACTGAGCAGCTTATTGCATTTGTGCAGGCGAGTTGGTTAGGTTTTAGCGCTGCAGGAGTTGATAGCGATAGCGCTACTTCTTCAATAGTTTCAAGAGAGCTTAAAAAGTCATCCGTAGCTATAAAATTGTTGTCCATAACTCAGGGTTTCTTTTTGAGGTGCGAGCTAAACATATCCCTCGCTTTGTTTATCCTGGTTTTAATGGCGCCTTTTCCATTAGTGCCGCTTGATACAGACTTGAGGAAGTCTGGGTCGCTACAAAGTGTCGCGAAATCAGCCTTTATTTGTGTTGCAATTTCTTCTGTTATTAACGCTGGGTCGTACTCCGATAAGCCGATCATAATTGCTTCAGCAATTGGGAGTGACGGTGGACCCTTCATCATCTTTGAAGGGTTTCTGAAAGAATTTGTACCAAATACAGTAAGGCTATTTACTACTGCGCGCTCAAAGCGTTCTGCATCCATTTTTTCAAGACTTGGATCTGCGATATATAGCTTGTTACGCTCCTCCATGAACTCTCCGAGAAAGTCTTTAAAAGTGGTATCAATTTTTTCCGGATCAGAAAGAGCAAAAAAGCGCAAAACAATAGATAGGTCGATCATCTTCTGGTAGATCGGATTGGATTGAGCCTCAATCGGGTCTACAGGTATTTCCCATGCTTTACAAAAATCTGGGTGGCGTGACAGTTTATGCAATGCATCCGTAAAAGGCCCTCGGAAGACAGCATTGCGAACTTCCATTTCATTAGCTTTGACGCCGCCTGTGTTGAGGCGATCAAAAACATCATATTTAATGGCCGGGGAAGATTCTTTAAGTAGAGCAATTGCTGAAAGGAAACGTCTAGTTAGGTGCTTATCCAGACCTCTTTTGACAAGGTCATTGAATCTAAGTCCATTCAAGTCGTCCCAAACTACTAGCCCCTTCAAGGCTAAAGTGTTATTTAGGAAGTTCTGGATTGCGGTGAGGCGTTGTCTGCCATCTAAGACAACATAAAATCCGTAATCATCCTCGCCTAAAAATACTGGTGGGACCGGGACGTTCATCAAAAGAGATTCGATTAAACGTGATTGCCTTTCTTCATCCCAGCGATCACGACGTTGAAACTCAGGATTGATTTTAATGTTATCATCGAGCATTGCAGGAAGTGTGGAGATCGGGATGTCAAGCTTCTGTGTAACAATTTGGCGCATTTGCGCCTTGTACTTCTTCTCGAAACCAGATAGTCCTTCTCCCTCTGGTTCCATTTCGACAATATCGACGTCCGCAGTATTTGAATCGTTCATCTACTTACTCCCTGTCACGATCTTCGACGGATAATCTTCTTGTAAAAAATAACAGTATATTTCTAGTTTTTTTGAAAACATAGAACACTCTCAGTAGTGTTCCTGGTATTGAGATATTTCTTGGACTTAAGGTTTACATCAACCATTGATCTTGAAGCCTTAAAATCATCTCTCCGCACAATTGCTAGTCCGGAATGGCTTGCCATTTCGGTAACTATTGTGGGTACATCGTTATGAACTTCTTTATAGTGAGAGTCTTGCACCACTAAAAAGCAGGGGCTTCCAGGCTTCAAGATTCTAGAAATTTCTTCGACTGATCGAGATAATGAAGAAAAATATTGCAAATGATTTTTGAAGTAGTAGCCTTTCGAGGCATGCGACTGGTGGTTGTACAGTCTTTCTAAGAATAGAGCGCAAGTAGAACCCCATTTGCTCTCAAGGGTTGGTGCAATACGTTGCACTGTAGATGTTCCAGTAAGCCCTCTGCGGAGTGTGTCAAATTCGGACTGTTCGCATCGGATAACCGCAAGTTCTATGGCGGTAGATACTGCGTAATCTATTCGAGTGCAGTATGGCGGGGACGATATAATTGCATCGACTGATTCATTGCTGAGTGCAATGTTTTCTGCGTTTCCAATTTTTAAGCATGCAGTTGAATCAGATTCGCGAGACTTAAAGCCGTTAAGTCCATCGAGCAAACTCAAGCTTCTGATTTCGTCTAAAAATACCGTATAAATAGTGCTTTGTGATGGGCGCTTGCGGTTCAACTTTGTTTTAGGTTGTTTTACCCAGGTTGGGTTTGAAGGTATAAAATCTAGAAGCAGCTTTCGCGTGGTTCGGAACAGTGCTACGTAAAAAAAAGCGGCTAGCGACGAGACTTGATCCATGGCCGTATTGTTGTTTAGCTGGATATATGTTTCGTTCGATATTAATAGATTGTTAATTCTGGTTTCTAAGTTTCGGAGCGCAACAGTGCTTCCGGTGTTAAACCATTTTAGTAGAGGCTCGTCATCGTTTATCGTGAGCGCCTCTATGCTTAGTTGCGACTGATCAATTAATGATTTAGCAATTGAAATCAGGCTGGGGCGCTCTAATGGCGATAGTAGGCGTGCCTTGGCGACTAGAACCATTGCAGGGTTTAAGTCAAAGCCAATGCAGTCGAAACCCTGCGAATACGCAGAAGTTGTAGTTGTTCCACTACCATTCCATGGGTCGAATACCAAAGCGTTTCGAGTCGGCTTCAGTGTAGACAATATATTGCTAGAGAACTCGCTGGAGTAACCGGCGTAGTAAGGAAAAACTCTAGACTCTTGCGATGCCTTAGGGGCTTTGTAAAGCTTTGGATTAGAAATCGCTATATTATCGAAAAAGGTCGAATGAGGCTTCATTGGGTACGACTCTTCATGTCATGTGCAAAGAAAGGTAAAGACCAGAGTTCGTAGCAGTAATGAGCCGTTGTCTGGGGGCCGCAAGGTTGAATTTTACGCCACGTAGTACCAGATTTCCACGTTAGGCGAGCACTGATCTGATAACGTTTTTTTCAGCAGGAGGATCGACGCTCACAGCCTGCCTAGTCTTTGGGCTACCAGAGAAGCCGCAGGGCCGGGAGAATGTGATGGGTGCCAAGAGATTTTCAAGAACAAGGTGAGATTTTTCACTCTAGGTCAAGAGGTCAGATTTCTGCCATCACTAGGAATCATTGATACTAATCCGTTCGTAGGGCTTCTCCGTTGCGCAAACGCCGGTGCCTTGCAGAACTCAATTGTCGAGGTGCCGTTTTCCTCTCGATCAATCCGCTGATCAAAACCCTCCCGAATCTCATTTTGGATCGTCCCCATGTCGTCCCGCCAAGAATGTTGAGTGTTATCAGGGATCAAGGCCCCTGCGACCTGTGGGGATGTCCTCTAACGCGGGACTGGCGGCTCGTTACGACCAAGAGCAAGGACATCTCATGATCTGGCCTCCTGAGCACCGTTACCGGTGGGCGGGTGGAGGCTGCATTGGCTGACGAGACCAGTGCCGCGAGATCCTGAGCCAGGTGCAAGCAGCAATGCGATGACCGGGGCATGCCTGACTGTATGTGGCCAAATTTGCAGACATGGTCGTCGTGTTGCATTCGTTCGTAAAAACGACCAGTAGGTCCGACCGGCACGCGATGCAGGTCGCAGAAGAGCGGATGAAGGAGTTGAAGCAAGAACTGAGAAAAATGGGATACAGGGTTTAGCTGCCGGGCGTTTGGGTGATCACGATCTGGGGCGGTGAACCGGCATCGTTCGAGGGCAGGGTCAGGGTTGTGCGAAAGCCGAGCTTGTCCAGCATGTCCATCATGGCGTCCAAGGTGAATTTCTCGATCTTGCCATTTGCAAGCTCGGATATGCGGGATTGGGTTACGTTCAGCTTGGCTGCGGCATCATGCTGTTTGAGGCCCATTTTTTTGATGCAGTCAGTGATGAAAATGGACAAGTCCATTTTCAAGGCCATTTTGCTGGCGGTATCTGCGTCGTGGGTGGCGTGGAAAGGGCTTTCGTGGAATTGAAGCGCCATTGGCTTGCCTCGGCGGAAATATCTAAAATTTGCGATAAATCGTAGTGGGGATTGGTTGGCGAGTCAAAGCGTTTGTGTTGGAGGGTGTGTCTGTTTTTGAGCTGGGCTGGTGATCAGAAAATTGCTTCTGCTTGGGGTGGTTGGGGCTGCTGCGCAGCCCATCGCAGGCAAGCCAGCTCCTACACCGATCGTGGTGGCTTCAGGGCATCTGTAAGGCAAGGGATTGGGGGCTGCGGGGGGTTAAAACAAAAAAGGCCCACCTTTCGGTGAGCCTTTTTTGATACTGCGTATGGTGCCGGCACCAGGAATCGAACCCGGGACCTACTGATTACAAGTCAGTTGCTCTACCATCTGAGCTATACCGGCAATGGGGCGTCATTATAGCGATCGTTTGGCGCCTGTAAACCACTTCCTTGCGAATGTTCGCAAAAGACCTAAGTCACCGGCCCAAAAGAAGAATTTTCCTACCAGCCGCGGTGCATGGTGGTGACGCTAGGCTCGCTTTTACCCGGGTTGAAAAACAGCTTGTCATTGTCGCAGCCGCGCTTGCGGCACGGGGCTTCTGTGCGCAGGGGCAGGCCGTTGTCGCCGCCCAGCTGCATGCCGGGGTGGTTCCAGCCCAGGTTGCTGTTGGGGTGGGGCGAGGTGCCGCCGGCACAGCCGGTCAGGGCCAGGGCGAAGGTCAGCAGGGCGAGGGGGTTGGCTCGGGTCACGATGCTCATGTCCGGTGGTCCATTGTCGGTTCTGGCGCAACGCCAGAAGGTCGCGGGGCTGGCGGGCAGCGCGCGACGTCACTTTTTAATGATTTGGGGGGCGGATGATACACCGTTGCGGCGGTGGAGCATTAGCCTTGTGTTGTCTGGTATGGCCTCTTCGCGGGTGAACCCGCTCCTACAAGGGGGCGGGTAAGCCGGGTTATCTGTGTAAGGGAATTCTGAACCATGGGGTCAAAAGCTTCAGGGTTTGGATGCTTCGGAAGTATCCTACGCGCGCCGCCGAAGTAACGCTGTTGTCGGGGAAGTGGCTCACGGATACCGTTTTTGGGTCGCTCTGGCGACCGGGTGTGAGAACCCGACTTTGAACGTATCGGCTGCGTAATGGCGACTGTGCGCGGGCAGACCTTGGTCTGGCCGAGCTTCCTACGTTCACTCGGTTTCTCACCTCGTGCACGGTTGCCGCCTTTGTTCCGTGAGAAAGAATGAACACGGCAACTCCTTTTGAACTAGGGAGTTTGAAAAGTGAAAACGATCGATTCTGATCCCAAGAGCCCCAAACCAATCACAACCGCAGGCGTGGAAACCTTCCTCGCAGCCGGTAACCCATCCCTCAATCTCCTACGCGTAGAGCCCGGCGTCCCCGTCGACGCGGCCTACGAGCATGTCTCGATCCTGATGGGCTACATCAAGCACCTGGTGCGCGAGGGGGATATGGAGGACGACCATAAATTCCTGGGGGCTGCCGATTACCTGTGCGACATGGCCAAGGCGCTGATGAACGATATCGAGATCGCCAAGGGCAAGGCGCATTAGGCATTGACGCGGTCATTTGTGGGAGCGGCCTTGCGTCGCGAAAGGGCAGCAAAGCGGCCCCCGTTTTCGACACAATCTCTGAAATCGCCGGGGCTGCTTTGCAGCCCATTCGCGACGCAAGGCCGCTCCCACAAAAGCTGCTTGCGCTAACCACAAGAAATGTTTATGCACAAGTGGCATTTGGGACCTGAGCGAAAGGCATGCCGGATCGCTACGCCGCTGGTCTTTGCGCAAACGCCTGTTTTTACTGGGCTGCAGCCGCAAGCAGGAATAAGCCAAGCGCTTGAAATAGCGCTTGGATCCAACAGGTAATCACAAGCTTGTTCACAGACTTATCCACAGGTTGTGCTGCGGCTAACCGTCGCGTTCCGCAAGAATGAGCAGGTTGCGCGGGGTCAGTGGGTAATCGCAAAACAGGCCCAGGCGCACGTCATAGCCTTGTTCTTCGAGGAACAGGGCGCGATCGAGTACCAGCCACAGCTCCAGTGGCCGACGGAACAGGTTGCGCACGCGCTCCAGGTTCCGAACCTCGGCCAGGCGTTGCCAGCCCGCAGCTTCCAGCATTGCCCAGTCCGGGTCGCCGCTCACTGGCAATTGCTTCAGTTCAGCCAAGTCGCGGCAGTATTGCTCGAAGGGCTTCTCCAGCCAGGCCACCGGCAGGGAAGGCGTCGGCAGGTATTCATCGCTCTGGCGCTGCTGGCGTTGCAGCAGGTCGAAGCCCAGGCGCCGGGCCATCGAGGTGTCGCGCTGGCGCCGCACACGGGCGCCGGCAGTGACGGTTTCGCTCAAGGGCAGGCCCAGGTCGTCCAGCGACAGCTGCAGGCTGGACGCCTGCGCGGCTGTGGATAACGCCTGGTATTGCTGCGCGGCGATGCGGTTGTAGCAGCAGGGGGCTATGGCCAGTTGCCGGCAACCTTGCTGGCTGGCCAGTTGCAGCAGGCGTACATGCAGGTCGCCACAGGCATGCAAGGCAACCACGCTTTTATCGTCAGCCAGGTGGCGAGCGCTGTCGCTGGCCATCACATCCTGATGTACGTGCTGTGCTTGCAAGTGGTGGTGTGCGCTCAGGGCCTGACCGGCAGCGACCAGTTCGGCGTCGTACTCCAGGCAGGTCAGCTGTTGGCCGGGTTGCAGCAGGCGACGGCCGAGGTGGCCTTTGCCGGAGCACCAGTCCAGCCAGTGGCGGGGCGGTTCGCGGAAGGCTAGGTGGCTGGCGAAGGCTTCGATCTGTTGCCATTTGCGACCGGGGACGGCGACGTCCAGGCGGTGGGCGGCAGGCGGTAGATTGGTTTGCGCAAGGCTGCCGAGCGTGGCGAGCTGTCGGGCGTGTTCGGCCAGTTGCGGGAATGGGGCGGGCAAGCGGTCAGCGGCGCTGTCGGCTTCGGCGTCTGCCAGGGAACATTGGCGCAGGTGGGCGGCAAGCTCTGGGTGGGTGGTTTCCCAGGGCAGTTGCAGGGTGGTGAAGGGGCGGGGTTTCCACAGCTGTTGGTGCTCGATCAGGAACTGGTCGAGGGCCTGGAAGCGGGTGCTTAGGTGGTGGCTGTGGAGGTGGTTGGGCATGGGTAGATGTGTGTTGGTTTTTAGGGCCTCTTCGCGGGCATGCCCGCTCCCACAGGTATAGTGCACAGGCTAAGCACTGTGCAGTAATTGTGGGAGCGGGCGTGCCCGCGAAGAAGGCCAGGAGATGTCAGCGCCCTTGGCAGGCATCTACACGCAGCCAGCGCTCCAGCAGCTTGAAGCCCTGCACCAGCAGGAACGAGATCACCAGGTAGAACACGCCTGCGGCGAAGAAGATTTCCACCGGCAGGTAGGTGCGGGCGATGATGGTACGGGCCATACCGGTCAGTTCCAGCAGGGTCACGGTACTGGCCAGGGCACTGGCCTTGAGCATCAGGATCACTTCGTTGCTGTACGCCGGCAGGCCGATGCGCGCAGCACGGGGCAGCATGATGTAGAACAGCGCCTTGCCCCGCGACATGCCCAGCGCCCGCGCCGCTTCGATCTCACCTTTGGGGATCGACTGCAGTGCGCCGCGCAGGATCTCGGCAATGTATGCGGCCGTGTGCAGGGTCATGGTCAGCACCGTGCACCAGAACGGGTCGCGCAGGTACGGCCACAGCGAGCTGGAGCGCACCGAATCGAACTGCGCCAGGCCGTAATAGACCAGGAACAACTGCACCAGCAGCGGCGTACCACGGAAGAAGAAGATGTAGCTGAACGGCACGGCGCGCACGTACCAGTGGCGTGAGGAGCGGGCGATGCCCAGCGGGATGGCCAGGATCAACCCGGCCACCACGGCAATGGCTACCAGCTCCAGGGTCAGCACCGCACCCTCGGCCAGGCGTGGCAGCCATTTGAAGATGACTTCCCAATTCATTGTTCAGCCCTCGCAAAGCCGCGAGCGGCGCGTTTTTCCATGAAATGCATACCGGTCATGGCAAGGACGGTCAGGCCCAGGTAGATGCAGGCCGCAACCATGTAGAAGGTGAACGGCTCTTTGGTCACGGTCACGCCAATTTGCGAGTGACGCATGATTTCTTCAAGGCCGATTACCGATACCAGGGCGGTGTCCTTCATCAGGATCATGAACAGGTTGCCAAGGCCGGGCAGGGCGATGCGCCACATCTGCGGCAGGATGATCCGCGAGAGGATGCGGCCCTTGGACAGGCCCAGCGCCAGGCCGGCTTCGCGGTGGCCCTTGGGGATCGCCAGGATGGCGCCACGGAACACTTCGGTGGCGTAGGCGCCAAAGCACAGGCCCAGGGCGATCACGCCCGCGGCAAAGGCGCTGAGCTCAAGGCCGGGCATGTTCAGGGCTTCGCCGAGGCTGTTCATGAGCCCGACGGTGCCGAAATAGATAAGCAGCACCCACAGCAGTTCGGGCACGCCGCGAACCAGGGTCGAGTAGAAGCCGCCAAGCCATTGCAGCGGCTTGAGCGGGGAGGTCTTGGCCAGGGCGCCGAGCAGGCCCAGGACCAGCCCCAGCAGCAAGGCGCAAAGCGCCAGTTTTACGGTCATCAGGGTGCCGGCCATCATGGCCGGACCGAATCCGTGCAGGTCGATATTCATGGGCAGGTCATTTTAGGGACTGGCGCGCCGCAAGGGCGCGCCGGTCAGGGCGGATCATTCGATGCTGAACGGGAAGTACTTGTCGTTGATTTTCTTGTACGTACCGTCGGCTTTGATTTCTGCCAGGGCTTTGTTCAGGTCGTCGCGCAGCTTGGTGTCACCTTTGCGCACGGCAATGCCGATCTTGTCGCTGTCCATCACCGGCTCGCCCTTGAACTCGAAGTTCGAGCCGTCTTTGCTTTTCAGCCACTCGTACTGCACGTACTTGTCGGCCAGGATGCCGTCGATACGACCGGAGACCAGGTCGAGGTAGGCGTTTTCCTGGGTGTCGTACAGCTTGATGTCGACGCCCTTGAAGTTGTCTTCAAGGTAGGTGCCGGCCAAGGTTGCGCGCTGGGTGCCGATGACCTTGCCTTTCAGCGACTCTTTGTCAGTCTTGAAGTCGACGTTTTTCGGCGCGATGAACTGCAGCTTGTTGGAGTAGTACGGCTCGGTGAAGTCCACAGCCTGCTTGCGTTCGTCGGTGATCGACAGCGACGACACCAGGAAGTCGAACTTCTTGGCGTTCAGGGCCGGGATGATGCCGTCCCAGTCGGAGGTAACGACCGAGCATTCGACTTTCATCTTGGCGCACAGGGCGTCGCCAATGTCTTTGTCGAAGCCAACCACGTTACCGCTGGCATCCTTGTTGTTGAACGGTGGGTAGGCGGCTTCGATGCCCATGCGCAGTTTTTCTGCGGCCATGGCGTTTGCCGACATCACCAGCGTGGCAGCAGCTGCCAGGAGAAACTTCTTGTAGGTGTGCATGTATTGCTCCGTTAGCGGTGGCTGGACATGAATTGCTTGCAACGCGCCGAGGTCGGGTTTTCGAAGACCTGCTGCGGCGATCCCTGCTCTTCGACCAGGCCCTGGTGCAGGAAGACGACTTCACTGGACACATGGCGGGCAAAGCTCATCTCGTGCGTCACCAGCAGCATGGTACGGCCTTCTTCGGCCAATGCGCGGATAACGTTAAGCACTTCCTGGACCATTTCCGGATCGAGTGCCGATGTAGGCTCGTCGAACAGGATGACCTTGGGCTTCATGGCCAGGGTACGGGCAATGGCGGCGCGCTGTTGCTGGCCACCGGAAAGCTGGGCGGGGTAGCTGTGGCGTTTGTCGTAGATGCCGACTTTGTTCAGCAGCGCTTCGGCGGCTTCGATGGCCTCGGCCTTGCTTTGGCCGAGCACGCGGCGTGGCGCCTCGATGATGTTGTCGAGGATCGACATGTGCGGCCACAGGTTGAAATTCTGGAAGACAAAGCCGATTTCGCTGCGCAGGCGATTGATCTGGCGGTTGTCGGCTGCGATCAGGTCGCCATTCTTGGCGGCCTTGAGCTTGAGGGCTTCGCCGGCGACCAGGATTTCGCCCTGGTGCGGGTTCTCGAGCAGGTTGATGCAGCGCAGCAGGGTGGACTTGCCGGAGCCGGACGACCCCAGGATGGAGATCACGTCACCGTCGCGAGCGGTCAGCGAAATGCCCTTGAGAATTTCCTGCTCGCCGTAGCGTTTGTGCAAATTGCGGATTTCCAGCGCGGGCGTGGCCTGAGCCATGTGCGGTCCTCATGTGTTCGGGTGCGTTCCCAGCTGTTGGCGGCCTTCCTGGCGTGCGCCAAGCTAGCATAGCGGCATTATGACGGCCAACAGGGTCGCCGGGGACTGGGGGCGCTGGTGGGGCAGTTTGTCGCATCGCTACAGCGTAACGTCGCGCAGATGTCCGCGAAGGTGTCGCCCAGCACCAGAGCCTTGATGAAAAAAGGCGCGATGGTGCCAGCTTTGGCCGGCGCATGGAAGCTGTTTTGACCCATTGGAGGGGTAAACCCGACCTTTTGCCAGTGCAAACGGGTTCACCCACGAATGCCATGTTGATGTCACAAGGTTGTACCCATGGGTTGCACTTTTTGGCATTGCGTTGGTGCATGGGTGTTACCAAGGAGCACCTTTGGTGCATTTGTAAGTGGGTATTTCAGTAATCCGATGATTTGATGCCCTTTCGGTCATGCAATGGCCGAAAGCCCTCCAAGCCGCATCCTAAAAGGCCTGCAGCATTTTCTGACGGGTGTATTCGGCATGTGGCGCGCTTATTGCCAGTTGGAAACCGCCGATTGCAGCGACGCCTGGGTCAACCCCTGGCGCGCTCTATACCCGCAGTCGGCGTGGTCCACTCCTTACAAAGGTAGTTTCAATGAGCGGTAACAATTCCAATGACCTCGCTCAGGGGCTCAAACAACGGCATGTGACCATGCTGTCCATCGCTGGCGTCATCGGTGCCGGCCTGTTCGTAGGCTCCGGCCACGCCATCGCAGCTGCCGGCCCTGCCGTGCTGCTGGCTTACGCTGCCGCCGGTACGCTGGTCGTACTGGTCATGCGTATGCTGGGTGAAATGGCAGTCGCCTCGCCTGACACCGGTTCGTTCTCTACGTATGCCGACCGTGCCATCGGGCGCTGGGCCGGTTTCACCATTGGCTGGCTGTACTGGTGGTTCTGGGTGTTGGTAATTCCGCTGGAGGCCAACGCCGCCGCGGCCATTCTGCATGCCTGGTTCCCGGCGGTTGACCTGTGGGCGTTCTCCCTCATCATTACCCTGGCACTGACACTCACCAACCTGTGCAGCGTGAAGAACTACGGTGAGTTCGAGTTCTGGTTTGCCCTGCTCAAAGTGCTGGCGATCATCGGCTTCATCGCCGTGGGCTGTGCTGCCTTGTTCGGCTTTGTACCGAGCAGCCAGGTGAGCGGTGCCAGCCACCTGTTCGATACCCAGGGCTTCATGCCCAACGGCCTGGGCGCAGTGCTGGCAGCCATGCTGACCACCATGTTCTCGTTCATGGGTACCGAAATCGTCACCATCGCCGCTGCCGAGTCGAAGGACCCGGGCAAGCAGATCAGCCGTGCCACCAACTCGGTAATCTGGCGTATCTGCCTGTTCTACCTGGTGTCGATCTTCCTGGTCGTGGCCCTGGTGCCGTGGAACGACCCGGCCCTGGCCGAGACGGGCTCCTACCAGACCGTGTTGAGCCGTATTGGTGTGCCGAATGCCAAGCTGATCGTCGACATTGTTGTGCTGATTGCCGTGACCAGCTGCCTGAACTCGGCACTGTACACTTCTTCGCGCATGTTGTTCTCGCTGAGCAAGCGTGGCGACGCCCCGGCCATCGCCCAACGCACCACCAAGGCGGCGACCCCGCACGTGGCGGTACTGCTGTCCACCGCAGCGGCATTCCTTTGCGTGTTCGCCAACTTTGTGGCACCGGCCCAGGTGTTCGAGTTCCTGCTGGCCAGCTCTGGCGCCATCGCGCTGCTGGTGTACCTGGTGATTGCTGTGTCGCAGCTGCGCATGCGCGCCCAGCGTGAAGCCCGCGGCGAGAAGATCACCTTCAAGATGTGGCTGTTCCCGGGCCTGACCTGGGCGACCATTGCCTTCATCGTTGCCGTTCTGGTGGTCATGGCGCTGCGTGAGGATCACCGTGCGGAGATCATTGCGACTGCGTTGCTGAGTATTGGTGTGGTGGCGGCTGGCTTGCTGGTGCACCGCAAGCGCGAGGCTGCCGGGCGGGCGGCGCTGGACAGCTGATCCGCGCTGGCTGAAATGAAAAGGCCGCGCCCTGTGAGGGGTGCGGCCTTTTTTTGTTGTCTGGCCACAAGCTCGTAGGAGCGGGTTTACCCGCGAAAGGGCCGGGCCTGCTGGCCAATATCCTGGCTAATCATCGTCGCAGCCGCCATCGTATTCGCGGGTAAACCCGCTCCTACAAGCGGCCGCGCGGACTTCAGCCGAACTGCTTCTGCTGTTGCTGCTGCTTGGCCACGAGTTCGGAAGCGGCGATATAGGCGTCCTGGAACTCATCACTCTCCAGCCAGGCCATGGTGGTCTCTTCGTCAGCGCCGTCCAGCCATTTGCGGTAGGCGTTGAACACCAGCACGATGTAGTCGGTGGCGTGTTCTTCCTTGTGCCCCTTGAGCACCAGGGCGAGCAGCGGATCCACCAGGAACACCGAGATCATTGGCACCAGGCCGCCTTCCTGCGCTTCCTTCATCTTGTTGAACATCGCGTCGTAGCTGCCCGACTCCATGGCCTTTTTGTACACCTGCTCGACACTGGCGCTGTCGCCGGCGCTGGCCTTGACCGCTTGGCCGCTGCGTACCATGCGGTTCTGCTTGGCCTTGCTGGCGGCGCGCTTGGCGCGTTTCTGTTGCTTGGTAGGGGTGGCCATGGGGAAATCCTTGGGTGTGTCTGAAAGTGCGCGTATTGAAGCGCAATTGCACGATAAACCCAAGCAGCGCCCCTGAGCGCTGCAGCTTAGTGAGACGTCTGTGGGAGACATCTCCAGATTATGCTGGCCGAGGGCCCTGCATAGCTTCCCTCCCACTGCCAGCCATGCTGGCCGGCATGCCGGGCTTTCAGGTGGCCGGCTGCGGAGTCTCGTCTTCTTCGAAGCCTTGTGAAGCTCGGCCTACCAGCAGTGGGTCGGGTGCATGTGCCACCCCAGGGTCTTTGCCTGGGTAGTCCAGCGAATGCAGGAAGTGCCGGATGCAGTTGATCCGCGCCCGCTTCTTGTCATCGGACTTGATCACCGTCCACGGCGCATCGGCTGTATCGGTATGGAAGAACATCGCCTCTTTGGCCGAAGTGTAGTCCTCCCACTTGTCCAGCGACTTGATGTCGATGGGCGACAGCTTCCAGTGCTTGAGCGGGTCGTCCCGGCGCGAAATGAAGCGTCGCAACTGCTCTTCGCGGTTCACCGAAAACCAGTACTTGAACAGCAGGATGCCACTGTTGCACAACATGCGCTCCAGGTCTGGCGCCTGACGCATGAATTCCAGGTATTGCAGTGGTGTGCAGAAGTCCATCACCTTTTCGACCCCGGCACGGTTGTACCAGGAGCGGTCGAAGAACACCATTTCACCCTCTGTGGGCAGGTGCTGGATGTAGCGCTGGAAGTACCACTGGCCTTTCTCCTGCTCGGAAGGCTTCTCCAGGGCGACAATGCGCGCACCGCGTGGGTTGAGGTGTTCCATGAAGCGCTTGATGGTGCCGCCCTTGCCTGCGGCATCGCGCCCTTCGAACAGGATCACCACACGCTGGCCGGTTTCCTTCACCCAGCTCTGTACCTTCAGCAGCTCGATCTGCAACGCATGCTTGGCCTTGTCGTAGTCCTGGCGGCGCAGGCGGGTGCGGTAAGGGTAGCTGGCCGGCAGGCGTGCCGAGGTGCTGTCCTCGTTGCTGCCTTTGGGGGCCGTGGCAACTTCCAGTGCTGCGGGTTGCTGGCTGATGCGGGTTATTGTCGGCTCCGGCTTGCGCTGGCGTGTGCGGCGTGTGCGGATCGGTGTGGTGGTGGGTTCGCTGGGGGCGGGGAGCAGGAGGGGTGATTCTTCGCTCATGGAGGTCCTTGCTAGTCGATACGGATGTCCGTTTTGGATTATGAAGGTGAGCGAATGATAGCTATTTGATGCTGATCAATGCGAAAAATTACAGGCAACAAAAAACCCGCACTAGGCGGGTTTCTTGTTGTCGCTTCGGGTAACTTTGCAACCACCAGAAGCTTGAAGGTGGTGCCCAGAGACGGAGTCGAACCGCCGACACGAGGATTTTCAATCCTCTGCTCTACCGACTGAGCTATCTGGGCGACGAGGTGAATTAAATAGATTTCCGGACCGCTCGTCAACGACTTTTTGAAAAAATTTTAAATTAATTCCGTCGCTTACGATTTTTGGGGTCATTCGGCCGGTGGAACGTAGCCTTCTGCCTGGGCGTATTCTTCGCCGGCGAAAAACTTGTCCATCTCAGCCTGGAGGAATTTGCGGTCCTCGGCGTTCATCATGTTCAGGCGCTTCTCGTTGATCAGCATGGTCTGGTGCTTCTGCCAGTCGGCCCAGGCTTTCTGCGAGATGTGTTCGAAGATGTCCTGGCCCTTGGCACCGGGATAGGGCGGGCGTTCCAGGCCTGGCAGTTCTTCTTGGTATTTGCGGCACATCACGGTGCGGGTCATCGGGCGTCTCCTGCAATCAGTTCGTCGGTCGCGCGTTCAAGCAGCTTTTTCACCGGGGCGGCGAGGCCCAGGCGCGGCGGGGTGGCGAGGTTATACCAGAGCCAGTCGGCCTCGACCACGTGCTCGCCGACCGGGTCGACGCGCACGAGCCAAGGCTCGATCGCCAGCTGGAAGTGGCTGAAGGTGTGGGTCAGGCCGTCCATGGCGTGGCGGCCAGCCAGGCGCAGGCCGTGCTGGTAGGCCAGGTCGTCGAGTTGGGCGATGTCGTCCAGCTCCGGGAGGCTCCACAAACCACCCCACAGGCCGCTGGAAGGGCGGCGGTAAAGCAGGATGGCGCCTTCGTGGTTGGCCAGCAGTGGCATCAGTGTGCGCCGTTGCGGCAGCGCCTTGCGCGGTTTGGGCTCGGGGTAGCGGGTTTCTTCACCGTGCAGGTGCGCTTCGCAGCCGCGCTGCAACGGGCAGATCAGGCAACTGGGCTTGCTGCGCGTGCACAGCGTGGCGCCCATGTCCATCATCGCCTGGGTGTAGTGGTTGGCGCGTTGTTGCGGGGTAAGGCGCTCGGCAGTGGCCCATAGCTGGTTGGCAACCTTGGGTTCGCCGGGGTAGCCGGCCTGGGCGGTGTAGCGTGCCAGCACGCGCTTGACGTTGCCGTCGAGGATCGGTGCACGGATGCCCATGCTGATGCTGGCGATGGCGCCGGCTGTTGAGCGGCCAATGCCGGGCAGCTCGGTAAGCTGCTCGACGCTGCGCGGGAATTCGCCGCCATGTTGCTCGACGACGACCTTGGCGGCCTTTTGCAGGTTGCGTGCGCGGGTGTAGTAACCCAGGCCCGTCCACAGGTGCAGCACTTCGTCCTCCGGTGCCTCGGCCAGGGCTTGCACGGTTGGCAGGGCCTGCATGAAGCGGTCGAAGTAATTGAGCACGGTGCTGACCTGGGTCTGCTGCAACATGATTTCCGACACCCACACGCGGTACGGCGTGATGCCCTGTTGCCAGGGCAGGTCGTGCCGGCCGTGCTCGTCATACCAGTCCAGCACTGCGCTGGAGAACTGCTCGGGGCTCATCGCTTGAACAGCCCCTTGAGCGCGTCTTTCAGTTCCGGGCTCACTTTGTCTCCAAGTTTTTCATCAAGCTTTTCATCGATCTTGTCCTTCAGGCGGTTGCCGGCCAGCTCGGCGGCAACCTTGCCCAGGCCGTTCTGGTCCAGGCGGCAGGCCTTTGCGCCGAGTTCCAGCGGACCACGGCAGCGCAGGGGTACTTCAACACCTACATAACGTTCGTTGACCTGGCAGGCCGGGTCCGGCATGGCACGCTGGTCGCCTTCGACGACTACGCCGACGTTGTAGTCCATGCCCAGCACGCGCAGGTCGAGGTCACCATGGCCATTGACGGTCAGGCCCGGGATGCGCGCCTTGAGGTCCGGGTTGCTGGCAACGCCATTGCGTACTACCAGGCTGCCGCGCAGTTCCTGGAACGGGGTGTCCTTGCCGCGTGGTTCGCTGCTCAGCGTCTTGCGATTGAGCGTGGCGATGGCCTGGCACAGCTGCTGTTCCAGGTTGGCATTGACCAGCACGCCATCGTTGATGGCGAAGTTTGCGCTGCCGTTCAGGGTGTCGACCAGTGCTTTCTGGCTATTACCGGTGGCTGTCAGATCACTGGTCAGGGTCAGCAGGCCCTTGACCGGCGGCGTCTGTTCCTTGCCTTCGGCCTTGATGAAGTGTTCCACCGGCACCCGCTGGATATTGGTGTTCACACCCAGCTGTGGCACGGCAGGGCGCACGTCGACCGTGCCCTTGGCTTCGAAGGTGCCGTTGTACAGCGCTCCGCGCAGGGTTTGCAGGGTCAGCAGGCCGCCTTGGCCAACGGCCTTGAGCTGGGCACCCTCGATCGGCAGCTTGTCCAGGGTCAACGAGCCGAAGGCCAGGTCGGCCTGCAGGTCGAGAGCGCGCAGACGGTCGACCGGCAGCAGCTTGTCGTCGCTCCATGCCACTTGCGTTGGGGCGTTGGGCAGTGGTGTGGTGCCAGCACCGGCTACGGCGCTGGCCTCTTGTTGCTTGACCTCGGCCTGGCGCGCAGCGGTGGCGCCCTTGGCTTCTTCGCTCTTGGCCGGCAGGTAGCGGTCGGCGTCGAAGGTGTCGCCCTTAAGCTGCAGGCGCAGGGCTTGTTTGGCGAAATCTTCGACGGCCACGCGGCCACTGAAGGTGCTGTCGTCCAGCTTCACCGCTAGGTCTTCCAGGGCCAGGCTGCTGGGCGTGCCCTGCAGGCGAGTCACCAGCTCCAGCTTGGCGAAGGCGGCCGGGTCGTTGGTGGCCGGCAGCGGGTGGCCGATGCTTTCAAGGAAGGCGCGCAGGTTGAACTGGGCGATGGACAGGCCGCCGCTCAGCTGGGGAGCTTTGTCCAGATCACGCAGGTTCAGCTCACCGAGGGCGCGCAGTTGGTTGGCCGAGACTTTCAGGCCGTTCCACGAGGCGACATTGGCGGCCAGGTCGACCAGCAGTTGGCCCTGGGCGGCGAAGGTCACGGTCTTGCCGCCGGTAGGCTCACCCGAGGTCTCACCCGACAGGCGCATGTCTTCGAAGTTGTAGCGCTTGAGCTTGCGGTCGAAGCGCAATTCGCCGGCCAGCTCGGTACGGGCCTTGATGCTCGGCTGGCTGGCGCTGATGAAGGCGCTGGCCTTGAGCGGGACGTTTGCGCCTTCATGGACCGGGCCGGTGCTCAGCTGGATGCTTTCGGCGCTGTAATTTTGGCCGGTCTTGGCATCGGTGTACTGCACGCGGGCGTTGTTCACGGTCAGGCTGTCGATGTCCAGCTTGATGGCGCGGTCGCTGCTGTCGGTGGTCGCAGGCGTCTGCTCGGCAGGTGCCTGTGCGGGTGCATCGGGGCCTGCGCCATTCTGCGCGGGCAGCGGCTTGCCGATGTCCTCCCAGTTGCCATGGCCCTGTTCGTCACGCGCCAGGGTCAGGTTCAGGCCCTCGACACGTACGTCGCTCATTTGCACTTCGCGGCGCAGCAGCGGCAGTACACGGACTGAAAGGCCAAGCATCTGCAGGTCGGCGAATGGTTCCTTGGGTTTGTTCAAGGTAGCGACGCTGGCTTCATGCAGCTCCAGACCCAGCCACGGGAACAGGCTCCAGCCGATGTCACCGTTGAGGGTCAGTTCGACGTGCGCCTTGTCGCGTGCCAGCTGGCGAATCTCGTCTTTGTAGTCGTTGGGATCAAAGAGGTGGGTCAGGGCGAAGCCCAGCGCCACGATGATCAGCAGTAACCCGAGAAGCCCCAGTCCCAGGATTTTGCCGAACGCTTTCATGGGCGAGTCCTTTTAGTCCGTTAGTGAGTTCAGGCGGCAGAGTATAACGCTGTCGCGGTTACCCCTGCTTGTACGACTAGAGATGTAGGAAATTCCTACGCCTGTATCAGAGGGTACGGCTTTCGACAGCTTAATATTGAGCTTTTGCCGGGACATGACCGATTCAGTCGGGCAAAAATGGACGATGGCAGATTGCTTTCATGCTGCTTGATGCTGCTACCCTTGCGCCGCTTTGCGAGCACCCTCCCTATAACAAGGATCAGATTCATGACCAGTACCGTCGCGACGGGAACCTTGGCCAGTGAGCCAGGCTTCCTGTCGAAGGAACGCATAATCGCCCGCCCGGGCTTCAACCGCTGGCTCGTCCCGCCAGCTGCCCTGGCCATTCACCTGTGCATCGGTATGGCCTACGGCTTCTCGGTATTCTGGCTGCCTTTGTCGCAAGCCCTGGGGATCACCGCCCCCGTCGCCTGTGCGGCAGACATGGGCTTCATGGCCCGGATGTTCAGCGCCGAATGCGACTGGCCAATCTCGATGCTGAGCTGGATCTACACTCTGTTCTTCGTCTTCCTCGGCTGCTCGGCGGCGGTGCTGGGCGGCTGGCTGGAGCACGCCGGCCCGCGCAAGGCTGGCCTGGTGTCGGCCTTGTGCTGGTGCGGTGGCATGCTGCTTTCGGCGATAGGTGTGAAAACCCATCAATTGTGGCTGATGTGGCTTGGCTCCGGCGTGATTGGCGGTATCGGCCTGGGCCTGGGCTACATCTCACCCGTGTCGACCTTGATCAAGTGGTTCCCGGACAAACGCGGTATGGCCACCGGTATGGCGATCATGGGCTTCGGCGGCGGGGCCATGGTCGGGGCGCCGCTGGCCACCGCGCTTATGGGGCATTTTGGCAATGAGCACGAAGTTGGCGTATGGCAGAGCTTTGTCGCCATGGCGGCGATCTACTTTGTGTTCATGACCGCTGGCGCCCTGGCGTATCGCGTACCACCGACCGGCTGGAAGCCTGAAGGCTGGGCTGCGCCGTTGAAGAATGCCAGTAACGCCATGGTCACCGACCGCCACGTGCACGTCAGTGTGGCCTGGAAGACCCCGCAGTTCGCGCTGATCTGGCTGGTGCTGTGCCTGAACGTGTCGGCGGGCATCGGCATTTTGGGCATGGCGTCACCGCTGCTGCAGGAAGTGTTCGCCGGTAAATTACTGGGTAACGAACTGACCTTCAGCCAGCTGAGCACTGCGCAGTTGGCGCAGATAGCCGCGATCGCCGCCGGCTTTACCGGCCTGCTGAGCCTGTTCAACATTGGCGGCCGGTTCTTCTGGGCATCGTTCTCCGACTACATCGGCCGCAAGAACACCTACTTTGCCTTCTTCGCCTTGGGCGTGGGCTTGTACAGCCTGGTGCCGAACATGGGGCACCTGGGCAACGTGGCGCTTTTCGTGGCAGCGTTCTGCATCATCCTGTCGATGTATGGTGGTGGTTTTGCAACGGTGCCGGCCTACCTGGCCGACCTGTTCGGCACGCAGATGGTGGGTGCCATCCATGGCCGCCTGCTGACCGCCTGGGCGGCAGCGGGGGTGCTGGGGCCCGTGCTGATTACCTACCTGCGCGAGTATCAACTGGCAGCGGGCGTGGAGCGGGCGGCGGCTTATGACATGACCTTGTACATTCTCGCGGGTCTGCTGGTGCTGGGCTTTATCTGCAACATGCTGGTGCGCCCGGTGGCCGACAAACATTTCATGAGTGATGCCGAACTGGCGGCCGAGCGTGCGTTGAGCCATGACAAGGGCGCCGATGGGGCGCGGTCGCTGGAGTGGAAGGCGGCGCCAGGCAGCCTGCCACTGGTGCTGCTGGCCTGGGCGGTGGTGGTTGTGCCGTTGGCCTGGGGTGTGTGGGTGACACTGCAGAAGACTGCTGTCCTGTTCCATTGATGTAACTGCATGGGTGCGCTTTGCGCCCCTTT
>NZ_JBICMC010000070.1:0-35974 GCF_043106005.1 Pseudomonas sp. GLN_2
GCGCCTTTCGACGAGCAGAGCTGCCTGCTGGTCGAAGCGTTGCGCCCGGAGGTGGTGAGCTTCCACTTCGGCCTGCCGCAGGCCGAACTGCTGCAGCGGGTAAAGGCCAGCGGTGCCAAGGTACTGTCCAGCGCCACGACCGTGGAAGAAGCGGCCTGGCTGGAGCGCAATGGCTGCGATGCGATCATCGCCATGGGCTATGAAGCCGGTGGCCATCGCGGCATGTTCCTCAGCGATGACATCACCAGCCAGATAGGCACCTTCGCGCTCGTACCGCAGGTGGCCGATGCCGTCGGCGTGCCGGTGATTGCCGCCGGTGGTATCGGCGACCACCGCGGGCTGTTGGCGGCACTGGCCCTGGGTGCCTCGGCAGTGCAGATCGGCACGGCTTACCTGTTCTGCCCCGAGGCCAAGGTGTCGCCAGCGCATCGCCGGGCGCTGGACAGCGCACCTGCCAGCGACACCGCGCTGACCAACCTGTTCACCGGCCGATCGGCGCGCGGCATCAACAATCGCCTCATGCGCGAGCTGGGGCCGATGAGCGAGCTAGCACCGCGCTTCCCGCTGGCGGGCGGGGCATTGATGCCTTTACGGGCGATCACCGATCCGCAGGGTAAGAGTGATTTCAGCAATCTGTGGTCGGGGCAGGCGTTACGGCTGGGCCGGCACATGCCGGCGGGTGAGCTGACCCGGGAGATTGCCGGTAAGGCACTGGCAGTGATCGGTCACCAGGCATTCTGACAGGCAGGCCTGGCCTCTTCCCGGCCAATGGCTTATCGCTATATAGTCAAGGCTATAACGATAACCTCAAGGAGCTGTCTTCATGCGTATCCGCTCGCCCCAGTTGGCCGTCACTGCCATGGCCAGCCTGTTCGCCTTCAACACTGCCTGGGCCGACGAAGTCCAGGTCGCGGTCGCAGCCAACTTCACAGCCCCTATCCAGGCCATCGCCAAGGACTTCGAAAAAGACACCGGCCACAAACTGGTCGCGGCCTATGGCGCCACCGGGCAGTTCTACGCGCAGATCAAGAACGGTGCACCGTTCGAGGTGTTCCTCGCCGCTGACGACACCACCCCCAAGAAGCTTGAAGCAGAAAAGGAAACCGTACCCGGCTCGCGCTTTACCTACGCCATCGGCACCCTGGCCCTGTGGTCTGCGAAGGAAGGCTACGTAGATGCCAAGGGTGAAGTGCTGAAAAAGAACGAATACAAACACCTGTCCATCGCCAACCCGAAAGCGGCACCTTACGGCCTGGCCGCCACCCAGGTACTGGACAGGCTGAAGCTAACCGAAGCCACCAAAGGCAAGATCGTCGAAGGCCAGAGCATCACCCAGGCCTTCCAGTTCGTCTCCACCGGCAACGCCGAACTGGGCTTCGTCGCCCTGTCGCAGATCTACAAGGACGGCAAGGTGACCCATGGCTCGGCATGGATCGTGCCGTCCAACCTGCACGACCCGATCCGCCAGGACGCCGTCATCCTCAACAAAGGCAAGGACAATGCGGCCGCCAAGGCACTGGTCGAATACCTCAAAGGCCCGAAAGCCGCAGCGGTGATCAAATCCTATGGTTATGAACGCTGATGCCACTCGATGCCAGTGACCTGGGCGCCATCTGGCTGACCGTAAAACTGGCCAGCCTGACCACCCTGATCCTGCTGGTCATCGGCACCCCGGTCGCCTGGTGGCTCGCGCGCACACGCTCATGGCTGCGCGGGCCGGTGGGTGCGGTGGTGGCACTGCCGCTGGTACTGCCACCGACGGTGATCGGCTTTTACCTGTTGATCGCCCTTGGCCCGCACGGCTGGCTTGGTCAGGCCACCCAGGCGCTAGGCCTGGGCAGTGTGGTGTTCAGCTTCACAGGCCTGGTGATTGGCTCGACGGTGTATTCCATGCCGTTCGTGGTGCAACCCCTGCAGAATGCCTTTGACGCGATCGGCCAACGGCCCCTGGAAGTCGCCGCCACCCTGCGCGCCAGCCCATGGGACACTTTCGTTCATGTGGTGCTGCCGCTGGCCCGCCCTGGCTTCGTCACTGCCAGCATCCTCGGCTTTGCCCACACGGTGGGCGAGTTTGGCGTCGTGCTGATGATCGGTGGCAACATCCCCGACAAGACTCGCGTGGTTTCGGTACAAATTTTCGATCACGTCGAAGCCATGGAGTATTCGCAAGCCCACTGGCTGGCCGGTGCCATGCTGGTGTTCTCATTCCTGGTGCTGCTCCTGCTGTACGCTGGACGCCGCGGCAAAGCTGGCTGGAGCTGAAATGACCGCATCGATTGTGGCGCGCCTGAAACTGGCACGCGACGACTTTACCCTGGACGTCAACCTGCACCTGCCCGGGCGCGGCATCAGCGCACTGTTCGGCCACTCTGGCTCCGGCAAGACCAGCTGCCTGCGCTGCCTGGCCGGGCTGGAACGGGCCGCCAGCGCCTATATCGAGGTCAACGGCGAAGTCTGGGAAGACAGCACCCGTGGCTACGTCCAGGCACCGCACCTGCGCCCGGTGGGCTACGTGTTCCAGGAAGCCAGCCTGTTCCCGCACCTGTCGGTGCGCGGCAACCTGACGTTCGGCTGGCGCCGGGTAGCGCCCGCTGAACGCAAGGTCAGCCTCGACCAGGCGTGCCAACTGCTGGGTATCGGCCACTTGCTGGAGCGCCGCCCGGCAACGCTGTCGGGGGGCGAGGCGCAGCGGGTGGGTATTGCCCGCGCCCTGCTCAGCAGCCCGCGGCTGTTGTTGATGGACGAGCCGCTGGCAGCCCTCGACGGCCCGCGCAAGCGCGAGATACTGCCCTTCCTGGAGCGCCTGCACGACGAACTGGACATCCCTCTGATATATGTCAGCCACGCCCAGGATGAAGTCGCGCGGCTGGCCGACCACCTGGTGTTGCTGGAACAAGGCCGGGCGATCGCCAGCGGCCCGATCGGCGAAACCCTGGCTCGCCTTGACCTGTCGCTGGCCCAGGGCGACGACGCCGGCGTCGTGTTCGAGGGTAAGGTGGTAGGGCACGACCCGCACTACGGCCTGCTTGACCTGCGCCTGCCCGGCAGCGATGGGCCGCTGCTGCGCATCACCCACGCGGCGCAGGTGATGGGCAGCACCCTGCGCGTCAAGGTGCAGGCCCGGGATGTCAGCCTGGCCCTGGCGGCGGACAGCGCATCAAGCATCCTCAACCGCCTGCCGGTGCGTGTGCGCGAGAGCTGCCCGGCGGCTAACCCGGCGCATGTGCTGGTCAGCCTGGATGCTGGCGGCAATGCCCTGCTTGCACGCATCACCCGCTTCTCGGCAGACCAGCTCGGCTTGCACACAGGGCAGACACTGTTCGCCCAGATCAAGTCGGTGGCCCTTTTGGGTTGAGCATCCTTAGCGCGCGTACTGTCCATTGATCAGTGACCTGATCGAGGCCCGCCGCCCATGCTTGACTGCCCCCTGCCGCGCACCCTGCACTACGTTGACGACAGTCAGCCGGGCCTGACCCGTCGGCGCTGGCGCGACCGTTTCATCTACCTCGATGCCGATGGCCAACGAGTACGCGACAGCGAAACCCTCGCACGCATCGCCGCACTGGTGATCCCCCCGGCCTACACGGATGTGTGGATCTGCGCCGACCCGCAAGGCCACCTGCAAGCCACCGGCCGTGATGCCCGTGGCCGCAAGCAGTACCGCTACCATGCGCAGTGGCGCGAACTGCGCGACCAGCACAAATACGGGCGCATGCTTGCGTTCGCCCAAGCCCTGCCAAAGCTGCGCACACAGCTGGAAGCCCACTTGGCGCGGCCAGGGCTGGACCGGGAAAAGGTCATGGCGCTGGTGGTGAGCCTGCTGGACCACACCCTGATCCGCATTGGCAACCAGCGCTACCTGCGCGATAACCGGTCGTACGGATTGACCACCCTGCGCAATCGCCATGTACAGATCAAAGGCAGCAGCATTCGCTTTCAATTCCGCGGCAAGCGCGGCGTCGAACACAACGTCACCCTCAACGACCGGCGCTTGGCCAACCTGCTCAAACGCTGCATGGAACTGCCTGGGCAGGCACTGTTTCAGTACCTGGATGAAGACGGCCAGCGCCATAGTGTCGGCTCCACCGAGGTCAATCAGTTTTTGCAGCAGTTGACCGGCGCCGACTTCACTGCCAAGGACTATCGCACCTGGGCCGGCAGCAGCCTGGCATTGAACCTTCTGAAGCCCTTGGCCTGGGAGCCGGAGAGTGAAGCCAAACGTCAGGTCGCCGCAATAGTCCGCCAGGTGGCCACGCGCCTGGGCAATACGCCGGCCGTGTGCCGACGCTGCTATATCCACCCGGCAGTCCTGGAGCACTATACCTTGGGGCGCCTTGCCAATTTACCGAAAAACCGAGTGCGCAAAGGCCTGGACTCGGAGGAAGTGGCCTTGCTGTTGTTTCTTCAGGCACTCGAGGAACAGGCGGCCCATTGAGCTTGTCTATTCAGCCCATGATGCGAAGAAATTTCCCATTAGCCGCCAACCCCCCTATTCTTGCCAGCGAGCACCTTGGCCGACAAACCGTTGACGGTTTGCTTTGGCACCTGCAACTGAAGACACGCAACAGAATTTGTCTGTCGGGGAATTACTATCCGCCGAAAGCGTCTTTAATGAGAAGGAAGAGGGACAAGCTCCCGCCGCCACGGCAACTAGCCCAGCGGACTTTTACATCACCAAGGAGAACTACATGCTGATACTCACCCGTAAGGTTGGCGAAAGCATCGTCATCAACGATGACATCAAAGTCACCATTCTGGGCGTCAAAGGGATGCAGGTGAGGATCGGTATCGATGCACCGAAAGATGTTCAGGTCCATCGAGAAGAGATCTTCAAACGTATCCAGGCCGGCAGCCCGGCTCCGGAGAAACACGAAGACTCACACTGAGCGTCACCCGAGGGGCATGGATGCGCTCGACCGCCAGCCTCAGGTGCCTATTAACTGATGCACCGTGGCGATCATCTCATCCATGTCGAACGGTTTGTCGAATATTGCGGCAAACAGGGCCGGACATCCTTGGCTGGCCTGTGCGCCGCTCATGAGAATGACCGGCAACTCGCTTAACGCCGGGTCCTGGCGTATGGCGCGTGCCAACTCCTCACCGTTGAGTAGCGGCATCATGTAGTCGGTAATCACCAGCTGCACGCGTTTTTCCTTCAACGCCTCCAGTGCTTTGCAGCCATTGCTCGCCTTTTCCACCACGAAACCTTCGTCCTCCAGGGCAAACCCGAGGATATCGGCGATCAGGTATTCGTCATCGACAATCAGGATGGTGTTCATCGGCTCGTCCGTCACCCGCTCCCCTGCGGCGTCGGCGTTCCCGAAAGCACACCGCAGGCACCTTCGAATGCCTTGCGCAAGGTAATGCCTTGCGGCCCGATCAGCAGCTCGTGCAAGGCCGGGTCATGGTGGCTGTCACGCACCTTGAGGACCGACAGCATGCGCTGCAGTCGCGAGTCCAGTTCGACAAAGCGCATCAGCATAAGGTTGTCGACGATACTCGACAGGTCCGGCGCGGGGGCGCTGATTTCCGCGCCGAAAATGTCGCGCATCTCCCAGGTCAGGACCACGCTGACATCGCGCGCGCGCAACTCACCCGCCAGCGCGCGGAAAAACGCATTCAGCCGCGTCGGGTCAATAGCCAGGCGGCTGAATGCGCCAAGGCTGTCGATCACCACGCGCTTGCTGCCCTGCGCCGCTACACGCTCCAGTAATCGCGCGCCAACCTGGTCCAGCAAGCCTTCGGTGGTCGGCTGCCAGCACAGCTGCAAGCTACCGCCCTTCTCCATCGCGGCAAAATCGTAACCGAGCGAAGCGGCCTTGCTGCGCAGGCGTTCGGGCGTTTCGTAAAAACCGAAATGCAACCCCGGCGCCTGCGGGGTGCTGGCACCCAGAAAGGCCAGGCCCAATGATGTCTTGCCAATCCCCGAAGGCCCCATCAACAGGCTGACTGACCCGGTGGCCAAGCCACCGCCAAGCATTTCATCGAAGGTTGGGACACCGCTGCTGATACGCGCCAAGGTGCCGCTGCCCAATTGGCTGGGGTGGCTGAACAACGCTTCCAGGCGAGGATAGACCTGCATGCCGGACTCATCGATAAGGCATTCGTGACGCCCCGACAACGCACCACTGCCGCGGGTCTTGCGCAATTGGACATGGCGCACGGCGCGGCTGCCCACCAGTTGCTCGCCCAGTTCGATCACGCCATCGACCATGGTGTGTTCCGGGCTGCCCTCGTCCAGCCGGGCACTGGTCAGCAACAGTACGGTGCAACCGGCGAAGGCCGCATGCCCCTGCAGCTCAGAGACGAACTTCTTGGTGTCCAGCGCGGTTTCCGCACGTACCCGGGCATTGAGCACACCGTCGACGATCAGCAGGCTGGCCTGTTGCCGGGCAATTTCCTGGCGCAGCAAGCGCACCACCGCATCCAGCCCGTCCTGCTCGAGGGTATCAAAGGCGCTGACGAACTGGATTTTGTCACCGACCAGCGCCGGGTCGAAGAAGTCCAGCGTGGACAGGTACTGGAACAAGCGTTCATGCGACTCGCTCAGCAAGGTGGCCACCAGCACCCGACCGCCGCCACGCACGTGGCCGCAGGCCAGCTGATTGGCGAGGATGGTCTTACCGGCCCCCGGCGGCCCCTGGATAATGTAGGAGGCGCCAGCTATCAGGCCACCCTTGAGCAACGCGTCGAGCCCGTCGATCCCCGTTACCAGCCGCTTCAGTGCCTGTGCCATGTTGTCTACCTGTCGAGTGGGCTATCCGTCTGGTCCTGATACATTGGCAAGTACAGTCGCATGCAAGTTCCCCGGCCAGGCTCGCTGTCGACACAAATGGCACCACCACTTTGCCGGGCGAAACCATAGACCTGGCTAAGCCCCAGGCCGGTACCCTTGCCGAAAGGCTTGGTGGTGAAAAACGGCTCGAAGATACGCGGCAGTACCTCTGTGGGTATGCCTGCGCCGTTGTCTTCCACCTCGAAGCGCACGAAGCTGCCCTTCAGCCCTTCAACTTCGCCAAACAGCTCGACCACATCGACAGTCAGGCTGATGCGGCCGTGCCCGTCGATGGCATCACGGGCATTGAACAACAGGTTGAGCAACACCATCTGCAGTTGCCCGGCATCCACCTCGATCAACGGCAGGTCCGGTTGCAGCAACACCTTCAAGTCAATTGAGCTTGGCAATGCATGTTCAAGCAGGCCACGCGTAGCGTTAACCAGCTCTGCCGGGGCAACGCTAGCTACATCGAACTTGCGGCGACGGGCAAAACTGAGCAGTTGCTGGGTCAGTTCGGTGCCACGCTGGCTGGCATCGAGGATGTGCTGCAACATGCGCTGGGTGCGTGCCGGGTCCTGGGTGGCCAGCGCCAGGCGCGCCGAGCTGATGATAATGGTCAACATGTTGTTGAAGTCGTGGGCCAGACCACCGGTCAACTGGCCGAGGGCTTCAAGCTTCTGCGCCTGGAACAGCTGGGCGCGCACTGCGTCGAGCTGCTGCGCCGTCTCGCGACGGTCAGTGATATCACGTGTCACCTTGGCCAGGCCAATGATCTGGCCATTCTCATCACGGATCACATCCAGTGCCGCCAAGGCCCAGAACTGCGTGCCGTCCTTGCGCACCCGCCAGCCTTCGTCCTGCGCCACACCCTGCTCCAGCGCCTGACGCAGCAGGCACTCGGGGCGGCCCTGCGCACAATCCTGTTGGGTGAAGAACAACGAAAAATGCTTGCCGATCACTTCATCCCTACGGTAACCCTTGATCCGTTGCGCGCCTGCGTTCCAAGACACCACATGGCCGGAAGGGTCGAGCATGTAGATGGCATAATCCACCACCGACTGAACCAGCTGTTCATAACGATGGGCGGGCATGAGGGAAGCGTCGAGGCAGTCGGCTGAAACCATGCAAACTCCACTGGCACAGCAGGAGGGAGAAAATGAACGTAGCCTGGAGTGTCTGCCAGTAGACAGCTGAACGACTACAGGCTGTCAGCGGTCCGGCTCGGCCAGCGCCGAGCTGATGCGCCGCGGCATGGCCTCTTTCAGCAATCACAGGCTGAGCCGCATGATCATACCACCGCCGGCAGAGGCCAACACGAGCACCTGCGCGAACAACAGCCGCCAGAATAACCGTGGACGCACCACCGTCGCCAACTCGGCCCCATGTCATTGCGGAACACGCTTGGATCCAATCATGGGCAACAGTGGCGTAACGACAGCAAGGTGTCAATTGCCCGTTCGATCGCCTCTTCTATCTGTTGATCATAGGTGCTGCAGTTGACTCAACTATAACAATGGGTTATAAAGCGCGCTTGATTGCGAAGCCCTTCTGCTTAGAAGCGAGCTGGTCGTTGCGACCCCTTCAAACGTGCGAGTGTGGTGGAATTGGTATACACAGCAGACTTAAAATCTGTCGGCGTGAGCCTTGCGGGTTCGAGTCCCGCCACTCGCACCAAACTTCGTTGAAAAGGCGCCCCTGCGGCGCCTTTTTGCTGCCTGGCAGCAATGTCTGGCGTAGCTGCTAAAGTGGAGCTTGTCCCCGTCCACTGGAACGCCGCCATGCGCTACTCCCTGTTCGATGGTCAACGCGACATCATTATCCTGATCGCCCGCGTACTGCTGATGGTCCTCTTCGTCTTGTCTGGCTGGGCCAAGCTGACCGGCTTCGATGGCACGGTAGGCTACATGACCTCGCTCGGCGCCCCTGCCCCGATGCTGGCAGCAGGGATTGCCGTCATCATGGAGTTCGTCGTCGCAATCCTGTTGATCCTCGGTTTCTACACGCGGCCGTTGGCCTTTCTTTTTGCGCTGTTCGTACTGGGCACGGCGCTGCTGGGCCACCCGTTCTGGAACATGGTCGACCCCGAGCGCAGCGCCAACATGACTCAGTTTCTGAAAAACCTCAGCATCATGGGCGGCCTGCTGTTGCTGGCGGTAAGCGGGCCCGGGCGGTTCTCGGTGGATGGTCGCTGAGTCAGTCGTCGCAGTCGTCGAACCAGGCTGGGTGATCGCGCTCTTCGTCATCGAGGTCATCCAGTGTTTCCTCGTCTTCCTCCACTTCATCCTCGGCGCCTTGGGCATCTGCCTCGTGCTCCACGTCGTCGTAGAGAAATTCGTGGTCAAGCAGGTGATCGTGCTCGGGTTCGTGCAGGTCGTCTTCGTCGCGCATGCTGGCTCCTGGGATAATGGCAGGCCTGTATAGGCTGATCAGGGTGCGGGGTCAATGCGTGGTCGCTTAATCCTGGGTTAACCGGACCGGCGCAACCTGCAGGCTCTCCCTTCAAACGTCTTTTGCCCGCCTTCCATGGCGGGCTTTTTTATGACCCTGCGCACTTCGTTGCAGATGATGACAGCCTCATGACCTGACCTTCACGAAATGTCGACATCCGGATGGGCACACTGGCCCTGCTCCGTATGTTCTTGCAGCCCGCCGCATCCTTGCCGCGGGCTTTTCTTTTTTCCGCAAAGGCCAGTCAGGCATACGCAGGTATTTTGTGGAAGCGCCCACCATGACCATGACCTGAAGCAGTTTTGCCTGCCCAGACGAGGTCTATGCTGTCCCAGCGATAAACCAAGCTCATATCGGATAGACACGGAGGCTCTCATGAAAGCTGCTGTCGTTGCACCAGGCCGTCGCGTGGACGTGGTAGAGAAAACCCTGCGCCCTCTCGAATACGGCGAAGCGCTGCTGAAGATGCAGTGCTGCGGTGTGTGCCACACCGACCTGCACGTGAAAAATGGCGACTTTGGTGACAAGACCGGTGTAGTACTGGGCCACGAAGGTATTGGCGTGGTTCAGGAAGTTGGCCCGGGCGTCACCTCGCTCAAGCCAGGCGACCGTGCCAGCGTGGCCTGGTTCTACCAGGGTTGCGGACATTGCGAATACTGCAACAGCGGCAACGAGACCCTGTGCCGCGACGTGAAGAATTCCGGTTACACCGTGGACGGCGGCATGGCCGAGGCCTGCATCGTCAAGGCCGACTACTCGGTTAAAGTGCCCGACGGCCTCGACTCCGCTGCCGCCAGCAGCATCACCTGCGCCGGCGTCACGACCTACAAGGCAGTTAAGATCTCCAACGTCCGCCCCGGCCAATGGGTCGCGATCTACGGCCTCGGCGGCCTGGGCAACCTGGCCCTGCAATATGCCAAGAATGTGTTCAACGCCAAAGTCATCGCCATCGACGTCAACGAAGAGCAACTGCGCTTCGCCAGCGAGATGGGCGCGGACCTGGTGGTCAACCCGCTCAACGAAGATGCCGCGAAGGTCATCCAGGCTAAAACCGGCGGTGCACATGCTGCCGTCGTTACTGCTGTGGCCAAAGGCGCGTTCAACTCGGCTGTCGATGCCTTGCGCGCTGGCGGGCGACTGGTGGCCGTCGGGCTTCCGTCGGAGTCCATGGACCTGAATATTCCTCGCCTGGTGCTTGATGGGATCGAAGTGGTGGGCTCGCTGGTAGGTACACGCCAGGACCTGCAGGAAGCCTTCCAGTTTGCCGCTGAAGGCAAAGTGGTGCCCAAGGTAACGCTGCGACCGATCGAGGATATCAACCAGATCTTTGACGAGATGCTGGAGGGCAAGATCAAAGGCCGGATGGTGATACAGTTCGAAGGCTGACAGGCCGAGCCAGGTCATGTGGAACCACAGCAAAGCCCGTAGATGACCCTCTACGGGCTTTTTGCCTTCTCAATTGTCAAAGGAACAGACCATGACCGTCGACTGGCACGCCGGGCCGATTACCCGTACGACTCCACTGGACAAGCATTACCGCAACACGCAGAAGGTTCGTCAGTTTCTGCTCAGCGAGTGCGGCGCGGCATTCAAGTTCGACCGTGGACTCATGCTTTGGATCAAGAGTGGTACCCCATCAACCATGGGTGACGTCGCGGACGAATGGCTACGGAGGTATGGGTGAAGCCCTGTATCTGACGGCTGGAGGCAGGCCTTGCCTGCAGCCGTTGCTTTCAGCATCTTGTCCAACGATTCAACCATGCTGGAATAATCCATTTCCTGACTCCCTCGATGGTGGAATTGGCTTGAGCCCAACCCTAGACTGCGAACATTTCAATATTTGATGAGCAAACCTGGAAATATCACTCATCCTTCATGCTGAAGACCGACGCCCGCGAGGTGTTGTTCAAGAAAAGTGCTCAACCTGCAAGGGCGAGCCTGTGCATATGAGGAGATCGGTATGTCCATTCGAAGTTTGGCGAAGAACCTGCCACCAGACCCTTCGCGGGAAGGCTGGGTCATCGGATGGGGGGTCCTGAGAGACCGACATCCATGGCATTTCGTCGACGTTTATGCTGACCAGAAAACGGCCATGGCAGAGGCGCAGCGCAGAGGAGACGGCTACGTGGTGGAATTCGGCTCGCACCGCTTGGGGACACAGGAATTTATCTGCGGTGTCACCTTACCTGAAGGCTGACGCTCGATCGAAAATAGTCACGGACAGGACTTCAAAGCATTATCTGCCCATTGGCAATAGCACTGGCTTCGAGCTTGGCGCGCTCCGCGTCCAGGAAAACATAAGCGGCCTGTAGCGTGGTGATCTTCGTTTGAATCTCGGCCATCTTGGCGGCGACCAAGACGGCGCCTTGCGCGCAATCGATCGTGTTACCCCGCCTGGCCACAAGAATGTCCCCAATCTCAGCAAGTGAAAAGCCTCCGCCCTGGGCACTCTGTATGAAGGCCAAGTCAGCTACGGTCTGTTCACTGTAACTGCGATAGTTGTTGGCTTGTCGGTGTGGCTCGATAAGCCCGAGCTGTTCGTAATAGCGCAATGCATGGCGGCTGAGCCCACTCCGACGCTCCAACTCTCCAATATTCACGTTAAAAATCCTTGACTGTAGAGCAGGCTCTACACCTTAGCCTGCGCCCATTATCCAAACAAGGGTTCAAACATGAGTGTGGAATGCTTTGTCACCGGCGGCAGCGGCTTTGTGGGGCAACATTTGCTGGCCGCTCTTACTGCGCAAGGGCACAAGACCTGGGTGCTGATGCGCAGCCCCGGTAACATCGAACGCCTCAAGGAGCAGGTAGGCCAACTGGGGGGTAACCCGGAGTATCTCCATGCCGTTGAAGGCGATATCAGCCAGGAGGGGCTTGGCCTCAGCGAAGCAGACAAAGAACGCGTCACTTCGGCCGCTGTATTTTTCCATCTGGCGGCGGCATTTTCCTGGGGGCTGCCACCGGAGCGCGCCCGCTCAGTCAATGTCCAAGGTGCTCTGAGCGTGGCCAGGCTTGCGGCCAGCCAGCGCATCCGATTGCTCATGGTAGGCGGCTTCATGCTGCAAAACCTCAACCACCTTGCCCGTATCGGGGTTGATATTCAGTGCCCTGAAAACACAAACTGGCCGGCGATCTACGCCCGTGTAGGCGGCTACGAAGGCAGCAAACTCGAGTCCCATTTTGCAGTCATCCGCTATATGCAAGACGCAGATGCGGATTACACGATTGTTCACCCTGCTACGGTGTGCGGCCACAGCGAGAACGGGCATATCCTGGACGGACAACCGCTTGCCGAACTCATTCGTAATCTGGCACAAGGCCGGTTCAAAGCTGTTCCCGGTTCCGCCAGTCACTGGTTGCCATTGGTCAGCGTCGATTATCTGGTGAACATGATAACTTGCGTGGCGTTCGACCCCGCCATGGCCAACCGGCAAGTGCTGGCGCTGTATGAGCGAACACCAAACTTGCAGGGAATGCTTGGGCAGATCGCAGACACGCTAAAGGTCAAGGCACCCCGCCGCCATATACCCATAGGGTTGCTCAGGTCGATATTGACAATTCCGGGACTGGCGACCCGCCTGGCGATCAGCGCCGAGTCATTGAACTTTATTCAGACACAGCGCTTCGACATGGGAAACAGCAGGCAATTGGAGCGCAAGTACGCGTTTACCCATCCCGACATGACGCAGGCCTTGGAAAACACGGTGCGCTATGTCAGCGACTACTTGATGAAAAAGTCCAAAAGAGAAGGCGCTGGCCAGCGAGGATAACGGGCCAGGCCGATGAAGCCTCCCTGCCGGCTTGCTGGAAGTCTGGAGACGCAGAGGTTTCATGCACGGTGTCTTCGCTGATGACAATAGGTCGCCGCTTGACCTCCGGCGCTGCGCGCCTGGCCGCTATTTCGAGGCAGCCATAAAGCCTGCAGCAGGCGCACCTTCAGTGGCGACCCGTCGGGCCCGGCCAACGCCCCACGCCAGTGCCCTGGTCATCGACTCGCCAGGGCGAGAATCGAAGGCCTCCTCAAGGATAGCCATGCCACCAGGGGCGTACACCCCGATGAACATCTGCGTTTTGCCTGTCCGCGACAGTCGCGTCTGAACATCAATGTATGTCCCATCGTCGAGCGTCTCGTCGTGAGTTCGGTGATGAAGCGTCGGGTCAGCCCAGGCCCAGAAAACATCACCGCGTATTCTCATGAGGCGCTCCTACGACTTTAGTTGTAGTCAGGTGGTTTATTGCCACCATAGCGAACGTGCAGTTTTACGCAAATTAGTCTGACTCATCTGTGAGCTGAATCGGACAATCGGCTATTCAGCAGCCCCGCCAAAGACTCAACGCTTGTCGTGAAGCTCGGGCGGCCAAGCGCTGAAGAACCACATGATTCCTGGCGTCAATACATAGATCCAGTGCTGGCCAGGGTAGATGAAGATGCCGACAGCCCAGATGGCGAGTAAGGTTCCGCCCGCTCGCCTACGCCGCCTCGGCGTGAACCATTCCTGAAACGCCTTGTGCCTCTCCCGCAGTTTCATTACCACCCTCCCTGTTTGGTAAGCGGCGAAGCATATCACCTCTAATTCAACGATAACGCGTCCCGGCAAGGGCGGCGCCTGCACGCAAGAACCACGACATGACCCAACAACAGCACGACGAGCGCAAGCAGGACCGGGTCTTCCGCCAATATCTAAGGGCTCAAGCAGCTGCGCTCAGTGTTTGACTAGACATCAATGGCCCCCAGCACGCCGGCCCTGATCGCGCAGGACCGCGACTCAAGGTTGGCCAAGAGGTTTCGGAACTCCATGCCAAAAGTTACCGAACTCGTGGCTTTTGTGGACTCATAAAGAAAAGCCCCGCAGACGTTAATCTGCGGGGCTTTCGAATGGTGGAGGCCGAGGTCGGAATCGAACCGTCTGGCGATGGCAGTTAGAAACACCAGTCCTCGGCGCGTACGACACGACAGAATGGTCCCGCGAGGGTCGCATTGTGATGAGCGACAATCTCTTCGGCCTTCAGGGCAGGGGTGTCGGTGCAGGTATGGCCATCGGCGATCAGCACTGCATCGAATCCAAGATCTCGTGCGGCGCGGCAGGTGCTATCGACACAGTATTGGGTTTTCATTCCGGTAATGACCACACCCTGAGTTCCACAATCCCGTAACCGATCGGCCAAGGCGGTCTTGTAGAACGCGTTAGGTCGGCTTTTCTCGAAAATCACTTCGTCGCCTTGTAACACCAGCGCCTGCACCAGTTGCGTCAACGGGCTTCCAGGCTCGATTGGCGACCCAGGTGGACCAATATGGCGGGCGAGAAAAATGGGTGCTCCTGCACTTCGGGCTTTACTCAATAAATTATTCAATGTGTCTAGCAGCGCTTCGCCAGCCCATGGCTTATCCGGGCCATAAAACAATCCAGCCTGCATATCAAGAATCAACAGTGCATACATAATGCTTTCCCTTGCATATTGGCCAGCGACACAAGGGCAAAAGAAAAGGCCCTTTCCATCACTGGCGGGCCTTTGAAGTTCGTGCGTTATTGGCTCACGCAACCCCTCACGACCAGCCTCTGGCGGTCGTGACGGTCGTGGTCAAGGCAATTCGTGGTTGGTTCATAGAGCTGACAGTAGCTGCACTTTACCGGGTTGGCAAGTGAGCGCTGTGAGGGTGAAGGCTGATTGAAGTATCGAGCGTTGAGGTCCGCTTCTAGCCGGTAGCTGTCTTCCGCAATAGGCCGTCATGGGTCCAGGCTGAGTGAAAACGCAAGTCAGTACGTCGAGTAGCGAAAGAAGCTGGAGCACCCTGTCAATTCAGCAGATCTAAGTGCTGATCTACCTGAGTCGGGCACCAGACGCGGCCTGCGCTATTTGGGCCGCGGCAGCGGCCCGAATAGCCGTATACGGACGCAAAAAATGCTTGGCCTCAAGCCCTGATCGCTTCAATCAGTCCAGCGATGCCAAAGAGGCTCATCATTCGTTTGAGATTGTAGGCAAGCACGTGAAGGCTCATTTCGGTGCTTCCCCTTGTTAGGGTTTTGGTCAGGAAGTGAGTGCTTCCCATCCAGTATTTGAGCGTTTCGAACGGATGCTCCATCGTCTGCCGACGAACCTTCATCTTTCCTGGATCATGCTCCAATCGGATCTGCACCGCTTCGACTACCGCTCATGCTCCCAGCGCTTTAACCGGCGTTCCTTACCCGTCGTACATGCCAACTCCAATCAGGCCAGATGAGTTGTAGCCACTTTTGATACACCGAACGGCGACTTGTCCACGCCTGCCGTACATTTGAGCGCCCCTGCCATAGGGTATGAGCCTATAGGGTTTGGTTGTCAGTCCCGGTACCTTTCACTGAGCGGTTCGGCTTAGGTGGCAAGGGAAACTATGAATTTAAGTATTCGGATCAAGATCACGTTATTGAGCAGCATCTGTCTGGTGTCCGTCGTGGGAATACTAGCTTGGCTATCACAGGAGCAGCGCCTTAGCGACGTACAAAGCATCGCCAGCACGTCGGGCGATCTATTGCGTACGGCGGCCAAAGACACGTTGCAGGCCGAAGGGCAAGTGCAAGCGCTGAAGATCCAACAGCGATTTGGCCAGAGCTTCGAATTTGCGCAAGGCGTAGCTCGGCATCTCCTCCATCTGCGTGCGCAGACCACAAGCGATTCTGCCGCCGCCATTGTCATGCGTCAGGAGCTCTCCAGGTTGCTGCATGATGCCATTGGCGAACGCAGGGACTTGCTTGGCCTGTTCGTGATATTCGAACCGAACGCGCTGGACGGACATGACGCAGATTTCGCAGGCCAGACGGCGCTAGGCGGAAACGACCGTGGCCGCTTTACCCAATATTGGCTACAACCAACACCCGGGCAGCTTCAAGCGGTTTCGGCCGACGAATCCCTATTGGCCGATACATCAATCGGTCCTACCGGAGCCTCCGCTAACGCCTTCTACGTCTGCTCGCGCAAAAGCTTGCAGGCGTGCGTATTGGAACCCTACCTGGACGACTCAAGCGGCACTCCTCGACTGGTGACCAGTGTGACCGTACCGCTCATCGTCAGCGGACAATTGCTTGGCGTGTTAGGGCTAGATATTGCGCTGGACAAGCTTCAGGAGGAAGCCGCGGCGGCCAGTGAAGGCCTTTACGAAGGGCAAGGCATGTTGTCGATTCTGAGCCCTGCGGGCGTGGTAGCGGCCGACACCGGCCAGCCGCAGCGTCTCGGCACGCTGATGGCTTTGCAAGCCCACTCAGGCTACCTCAACGTTACCGTCCCCTTCGCGCCGATTGCCGACGCCCTCCCCTGGCTAATCCAAGTATCAGTACCCTCACGGGTTCTTGAGGCCCCGCTGCAACGTTTGAATGAGCAAATGCAGGCGCAACAGGTGAAAAGCCTCGGTGTTGCAGTCGGCCTAGGTTTGCTGCTGACGCTGACAGGGGTATTGATTATGGGATGGGCTTCTCGCAGCGTGACCCGGCCGATTTCACGCGTCGCCGAGCTGCTGCATGCCATCGCCGATGGCGACGGAGATCTCACACGACGTCTGGCGTACAGCGGCCGTGATGAGCTGGGCCATTTATGCGGTGCCTTTGACCTTTTCCTTGATCGACTTCAACCCGTCATCGCCCAGGCCCAGCAGGCCGTCCACGATACTCGCAGTACTGCCGACAAATCGCAGACTATCGCGGTTGAAACCAGCCGTGGCATGCACCAACAAGCCACGGAAATCGAGCAAATGGCTACTGCTATTCAGGAAATGTCAGCAACCGCTCAGGCTGCGGCTGAAGGTGCGGCACGCGCGGCAGATGCTGCACGTTATACCGAGCAAGCCACGGGGACTGGCGCGCAGGTGATCGAGCAGTCGGTTCAGAGTATAAATGCGCTCGCCGTCGGGATGGCCGAAGCCATGGAGCGTTTGCGCAACCTGGCGGTGAGCAGCGAGCGGATCGGGTCAGTGCTCGACGTGATTCTATCCATCGCCCAGCAAACCAACCTGCTTGCGCTTAATGCCGCCATTGAGGCAGCCCGGGCAGGCGATGCCGGGCGCGGCTTCGCTGTCGTAGCGGACGAGGTCAGAGCATTGGCAATGCGTACCCAAGCCTCTGTGGGTCAGATCGCGGGCTTCATCGACAACCTCCGCGAAGGTACCCATGACCTCAGTCAATCCATGCAGCAGAGCAATGACCAAGCGCACCGTAGTGTTGAACAAACGCGCCAGGCGCTCCAGGTGCTTGATCAAATTCGCAAGGCAGTCGGTACCATCACCGATATGAACACCCAGATCGCCTGCGCTGCTGAAGAGCAAAGTAGCGTTGCCGAGGAGATCAGCCGTAACGTCGAAGCCGTCAACGAAGTAGTGAGCGAATTGTCGGAGCAGGCCGAGCAATCATCGGCCATCAGCCAGCAACTGAATGTTCTTGCTGTTGGCCAGCAGACACTGCTCGGACGCTTTAAAGTCTGAGTCTGGCGATCAGGCTGCTCGCCTCTGCTTAGCTGTCCTTGAGCGCGCTCTGAGCCACACATAACAGAGCACCGAACCCGCCCCTGCTGCTGCAATCACCCAGCACATCGGGCGGGGCGAGCCATCAGCCAAACTACCCACCCATGCGCTGAATGCCGCACCGAGGGCGAACTGGCTGGATACCGCCAGCCCGGCGGCGGCGCCAGCATTGTTGGGGAACAGCTTCAGCAAGCTAGCCACACAGTTGGCGCCCATCAAGCCAGTGACACTCACAAACAACACCACCGGCAGCACGATCCCGATCAGACCAGGCGCCTCAGTACTTGCCACCACACTGAGTCCAAGCACCGCAACGCTGACGATCACCGCACCAGCGCCCAGCATTGCCAGTGGTCCGAAACGCGTCACCAGACGCGCATTAATGAGCGTCACGATGATCACTCCGAAAATGTTCAGTCCGAAGAGCCAGCCGTAGCCTTGAGGCGAAATCTGAAAGTATTCGATGTACACATAGGGAGACGCGGTGATGAATGCGAACATACCGCCGAACGACAAGCCCATGCACAAGATGTAAGCGAGCGCCTGAGCGTTGCACGCGATCTGCCAGTATCCGGCCAGTGCTGTACCGAGCGAACCAACGCGCCGCTCGGCAGGATGAGTCTCAGGTATATAGCGAAGGCTAGCGAGCAGGCATACCGCGGCGAAAGCGAACAATGCGGCAAAGATGCTTCGCCAACTGTGCAATTGCATCAATAACCCACCTGCCAAGGGTGCGACGAGCGTCGCCAACATGGTGACCAGGTGCATGAGCGATAGCGTACGCGCCGCCTGACCGATCGAGAAAACGTCACGCACGATCGTTCGAGCCAACACTGACGCAGCAGCACCACCCAACGCCTGCAAGAAGCGCCAGCCAATTAGTGCTTCGATATTGTCTGCCAGCAGACAACCGACTGTTGCCCCCAGATACAGCACCATGCCCCACACCAAAACCGGCCGCCGACCGAAGCGGTCGGAACATGGGCCATGAAAGAGCATGCCAACGCACAATCCGGCGAGAAACGCGCCGATGGTGAGTTGCACACTGCTGGCGCTTGCACCTAGATCTGAGGCAATGGTCGGCAGACTCGGCAGATAAGTGTCGATTGATAGGGGGGCGAACGCCACAAGGGCGGCGAGCAGGACGATCAGGCGACCAGGGTGACTCAACATCATTGCTCCGTCATGTGAGATGAATTCGATAACTTCTTAACATTCTGCCTCCAAAGCGGCAGAATGGTTAATAATTTAATGATTTCCCGATGAGTGCCGCCCGTGACCCTGCTCCTGACCGTAATTGACCAATCACCGGTTCATCAGCACCACACCCTTATCACTGCACCTGGGCTTTCGCTGGAGCTGGCCATCGAATGCGAGCGGCTCGGCTACCACCGCTACTGGTTGGCAGAGCATCACAACAGTATCCAGTTCAGCGGCACAGCGCCGGAGATCCTCCTCACCCGTATCGCCAGCGCTACTCGCAGCATGCGCGTTGGCAGCGGCGGTGTAATGCTGAGCCATTACAGCCCCTATAAAGTGGCGGAGACCTTTGCATTGCTCTGCGGACTTTTTCCTGGTCGGATAGATCTTGGCATCGGACGCGCGCCCGGCGGCAGCGCCTTGAGCAGCCACGCGCTGGCCGTGCCAAGCTTCGTGCCGGATGTCGATCAGTTCCCTACTCAGGCCGCCATGCTGTGTGCATTTCTGCGAGACGGCCTCCCCACCGGTCACGCTTATGAGGTCCTCACCTTCGATTTGCCGACCGAGTCGATGCCCTCGCTTTGGATGCTGGGTTGTGGCGGTGGTAGTTCCCAACTGGCCGGTCAACTGGGGATGGGCTTGGCCCTGGCGCAGTTCATCACACCAAGCGCCTGCACGCCGCGGATTTTTGACGATCACAGAGGGGCATGGCAGCGTACTGCACGGGTCAGCCCTCCCCCCCGTCTTCTAGCGGTCGCGGCTATCTGCGCGAGTACGGATGAAGAGGCCCGTTACATCGCCGGCACTGCGGTGTACCGGAAACTTAGCGCCGGCAGGACGCCACGCGAGGTTCTCCTCAGTCCAGCCGAGGTGCAGCAACGCTACATGCAGATGAACCAGGTTGAACGTGCCACCTACGATGAAACGCTGGCGGGTATGGTAGTGGGCTCCGCGCAGACCTGCCGACGCAGGATTGCCGAATTTGCTCGAGACTTCGGATGCAATGAAATCGGCATCGTCACCATTACCCATCGCTTCGAAGACCGACTGCGCAGCTATCAACTGCTCGCAGGTGATCAGCCCTGACCTCTGGATTGATCAACCCAGGCCGGGATCACGGCTTAACGCGTTTGAGCTCGTTAAGCAACTGCAGCAGTTGCTGAAGTTTATCTTCACCGAACTGCGCCTGGATTTTGCGGTAGTTGGCTTCCATTCCTTCACGCATGGCATCGAAACTCGCGCGGCCGGAGTCGGTCAGCGTCACGAACACTCGACGTTGATCTTCGGTGCCCTTGCGTCGGCACACCAGCCCATCCCGCTCCAGGCGGCTGAGAACCCCGGTCATGCTCGGCTTGAGAATGCAAGCCAAGTGCGCCAGCTGGTGGCTTTCCAACTCGCCCTGCTGCTGCAGGATGCGAATAACCCGCCATTGCTGCTCTGTCAGATCGTGCTCATTGAGCAGCGGCCTGAAAAATGCCATTGCGGCTTCGCGGGCCTGTAGCAAGCTCAGCGTCAGTGAAGGGCGAGTCTCGGTCATGAGTAAAGCCTGTGCTATTTGATCCAGGTGCCAAGATTAGGGACATATGACGAGTGCGACAACTGCCCCAGCCTATGGAAAGTGCAATCTCTTCCACGGAAAACCCATTCAAGCCCGCCCTGCAAGCTGCGAGCATCACTCTCAAACAACGACAATTCCTTGCAGGTATCGCCACGTGGCCACCTCACTGCAACTCCGCCTGCCGCTGCCGATACTCGCCCGGTGTGACTCCCGCATACCGATTGAAGAAACGGCTGAAATAGGCCGGGTCCTTGAACCCGAGCTGATAGCAGACTTCATTCACCGAACTGCCGGAGAAAAGCAGCAAGCGTCTGGCCTCCTGCATCAGCCGTTCCAGCACCAGGCGTTTGGATGGCAGATCGGCGATTCGCCTGCAAATGTCGTTGAGCCGCGCTTCAGTCACCCCGATCTGTGCGGCATAGCTCGCCAGCGGCCAATGCTCAAGATAGTGCGCCTCGATCAGCGCGTTGAAGCGATGGAATATCTTCAAGTCTTCATGACGGGCCGGAATCGCCTCACGCGAGTTGGGGCAAAGCCGCAACAAGCTGATCATGATCAGCCGCGTGAGCGATTGCAGCGCCGCATCACGTCCCGGATTAGAGCTGGCGAATTCATCGCTGAGCGCCTCCAGCCAGGTTTCCAGGCGCCGTGCCTCGGCCTGATCCGCCACCGGCACGTTGGCCAGCGCCACACAAGCCGGCCGCACCTGCATTCCCGTCGGCAACAGGCTGGCATCTGCCTCGATCAATTGCCAAACCAACTGCTGGCGTACCGTGAGTACATGCCCGTCGCTGTCCGGATCGGTGACGAAAGAGTGAGTCACGGTCGGTGGCGTAAGGAAGAACATCGGCCCCGATTCGATGAACTGCTGGTCGTCCAGATACACCCGCACAGTGCCGGACTTCACGTAGTGCACTTGAAAGAAGCGATCGTGGCGGTGCACCGGCATGTTGCGTCCGAAAAATCCGGCGAGGTTGCCCAGCCGGTCGTGGTGCACCTCGCTCTCACTGTAGCGCTGGTCGTAGACCTGACCGATGTTGATGTTCGGAATGGGATGCCGATTGCTCATTGCTGGTTGTCCGCCAGTGACTTGACCCAAATTGCCAAGGCTCATGGTGCACCCGCCAAGCGGGAGCTACAAGGGAAGCCTTGACCATCGTTAACATATTAACTATAACATTAACACATTAACGATTTTGCGGAGCAGCATGCTGCTCCACCACCGCCAGGAGAAAAGCATGAGCCATGCGTTGCATGACGTTGCGAACGGTACCGTGTTCGGCGTAGCGCTGAACTACAACGGTCTGCTACAGCAGCGTCTGGCCGAATTCGAGAAGCCGCCATACAAACAGGCGCCGGTCAAGCCGGTGCTCTTCATCAAGACGCCCAACACCCGTAATGCCCACGGTCGCGACGTAATCCACCCAGCCGGTGAACGCTTGCAACCAGGCCCGGCCTTGGGCGTGGTGATCGGCAAAGACGCCACCCGGGTGAGTGCCGACGATGCGATGACCCACGTGGCCGGCTTCACCATCGTCAATGAGTACAGCCTGCCGGAAGACAGCTACTACCGCCCTGCGGTCAAGGCCAAGTGCCGCGACGGCTTCTGCTCCATTGGTCCCGACCTGATCCCGGTTTCCGCAGTCGCTGACCCGCACCAACTGACCCTCAAGCTCTATGTGAACGGCGCTGTAGTGCAGGAAAACACTACCGCCAACCTGGTGCGTAGCATCCCGCAGCTGATCGCCGAATTGAGCGAGTTCATGACCTTGCACGCGGGCGATGTACTGATAACCGGCACTCCGGAGGGGCGTGTCGACGTCCATCCTGGTGACCTCGTCGAAGTCGAGATCACTGGCCTTGGCCGCCTGGCCAACACCATCATTGCCGAGCCGGGGGAGCCAGCATGAAACACGCGCGTATCCGTTTTGAAGGCAGCGTTCATGCTGTCACCGTCGAAGCCGACAACACCGTTCGTCTGGCCGACGGCCGAGTGCTTGGTGAGCGGCAGGTCGAGTGGCTGCCACCGGCAAATGGAAGCATGTTCGCACTCGGATTGAACTACGCCGACCACGCCAAAGAACTCGCCTTCGCTCCACCCACCGAGCCGCTGGCGTTTATCAAGTCCCCCGGCACCTACACCGGACACAACCAGGTCACCTGGCGCCCGGACAACGTCGAGTACATGCACTATGAGTGTGAACTGGTGGCCGTCATCGGCAAGCCGGCGAAGAACGTCAAGCGTGAGAACGCCATGGAGTACGTGGCCGGGTACACCGTGTGCAACGACTACGCCATCCGCGACTACCTGGAAAACTACTACCGCCCCAACCTGCGGGTGAAAAACCGCGACGCCACCACCCCGGTTGGCCCGTGGATCGTCGACGCAGCCGAAGTGCCAGATGTGAGCAACCTGAAGCTACGCACCTGGATCAACGGTGAGCTGAAGCAGGAAGGCACCACCGCGGACATGATTTTCGACATTCCGTACCTGATCGAATACTTCTCCAGCTTTATGACCCTGCAACCGGGCGACATGATCGCCACTGGTACGCCAGAGGGCCTGGCCGACGTGGTGCCGGGCGATGAAGTGGTGGTGGAAGTGGAAGGCGTCGGACGCCTGGTCAACCGCATCGTCAGCGAAGCTGACTTCTTCAAGAACAACAAGGCATGAGCAACATGATCAAACATTGGATCAACGGCCGTGAGGTCGAGAGCAAAGACACCTTCGTCAACTACAACCCTGCCACTGGCGAGGCCATCGGCGAAGTCGCCAGTGGCGGCGCCGAGGAAGTTGCCCAGGCCGTAGCTGCGGCGAAGGATGCCTTCCCGAAGTGGGCCAACACGCCGGCGAAGGAACGCGCCCGCCTGATGCGCAAGCTGGGTGAACTGATTGACCAGAACGTGCCGAAACTGGCCGAACTGGAGACGCTGGACACCGGCCTGCCGATCCACCAGACCAAGAACGTGCTGATCCCGCGTGCCTCGCACAACTTCGACTTCTTCGCCGAAGTGTGCACGCGCATGGACGGCCACACCTACCCGGTCGACGACCAGATGCTCAACTACACCCTGTACCAGCCTGTGGGTGTGTGTGGCCTGGTGTCGCCCTGGAACGTACCGTTCATGACCGCCACCTGGAAAACCGCGCCGTGCCTGGCATTGGGCAACACTGCGGTACTGAAGATGAGCGAACTGTCGCCGCTGACGGCGAATGAGCTGGGCCGCCTGGCAGTAGAAGCCGGCATTCCGAATGGCGTGTTGAACGTGATCCAGGGCTACGGCGCCACCGCCGGTGACGCGCTGGTCCGCCACCCGGACGTACGCGCCATCTCCTTCACCGGCGGTACCGCCACCGGTCGGAAGATCATGCAGACCGCGGGCTTGAAGAAATACTCGATGGAACTGGGCGGCAAATCGCCCGTGCTGATTTTCGAAGATGCCGATCTTGAGCGCGCGCTGGACGCAGCCTTGTTCACCATCTTCTCGCTGAACGGCGAACGCTGCACTGCCGGCAGCCGCATCTTCATCCAGGAAAGCGTGTACCCGCAGTTCGTCGCCGAGTTCGCAGCCCGCGCCAAACGCCTGATTGTCGGCGACCCAACCGACCCGAAAACCCAGGTTGGCTCGATGATCACGCAAGCGCACTACGACAAGGTCACGGGCTACATCAAGATCGGCATGGAAGAAGGCGCACGCCTGGTTGCAGGCGGCCTTGAGCGTCCAGCCAACCTGCCCGCACATCTGGCTAAAGGGCAGTTCGTCCAGCCGACCGTGTTCGCCGACGTGAACAACAAGATGCGCATCGCCCAGGAAGAGATCTTTGGCCCAGTGGTCTGCCTGATCCCGTTCAAGGACGAAGCCGAAGCACTGCAACTGGCCAACGACACCGAGTACGGCCTGGCCTCCTATATCTGGACCCAGGACATTGGCAAGGCTCACCGCCTGGCCCGCGGCATTGAGGCCGGCATGGTGTTCATCAACAGCCAGAACGTGCGCGATCTGCGTCAGCCGTTCGGTGGTGTGAAAGGCTCGGGCACCGGCCGCGAAGGCGGACAGTACAGTTTCGAAGTGTTCGCCGAAATCAAGAACGTGTGCATTTCCATGGGTAGCCACCACATCCCGCGCTGGGGCGTGTGACTGTCAACCCAACGCGCCGGGCGGGCCAATGTTCTGACGACAGCCTGATCCGCCCGGCGTCGTGGGGTCTACAACAATAAGGAGTCTGATCATGGGTAAAGTGGCCCTAGCGGCAAAGATCACTCACGTGCCCAGCATGTACCTATCGGAAATGCCTGGCCCTCGCCAGGGATTTCGCCAGGCCGCGATCGACGGGCATTACGAGATCAGCCGCCGTTGCCGTGAGCTGGGTGTGGACACCATCGTCGTGTTCGACACCCACTGGCTAGTCAATGCCAACTACCACATCCTCTGCGGCGAGCATTTCGAGGGGGTATACACCTCTAACGAACTGCCGCACTTCATCAGCAACATGGCCTATGAGTTCCCCGGCAACAAGGAACTGGGCCTGATCCTGAGCGATGCCTGCAATCGCTTCGCCGTCGAGACCATGGCCCACCACGCCACTACCTTGGGCCCTGAATACGGCACCCTGGTTCCGATGCGCTACATGAACCAGGACCAGCACTTCAAAGTGATTTCAGTCTCGGCGCTGTGCACGTCGCACTATCTGGCCGACAGCGCCCGCCTCGGCTGGGCCATGCGCAAGGCAGTGGAAGACCACTACGACGGCACCGTGGCGTTCCTTGCCAGTGGCTCGCTGTCCCACCGCTTCGCCCAGAACGGCCAGGCGCCAGACTTTGCCACCAAAGTCTGGAGCCCGTTCCTCGAAACCCTGGATCACCGTGTGGTGAAAATGTGGGAGAACGCCGAATGGGAGGAATTCTGCGGGATGCTTCCTGAATACGCGGCCAAGGGCCACGGCGAAGGGTTCATGCACGACACGGCGATGCTGTTGGGTGTACTCGGCTGGTCGAAGTACGACGGCAAGGCCGAGGTTGTGACCCCGTACTTCGGATCATCCGGTACCGGGCAGATCAACGCTATCTTCCCGATCACGCCTCAGGACGGCTCGGCCATACCGCCTGCGCAAGCAGCGAATCCGGCGACTGTGGTTTCCACCAGCCGACTCTGACCCACCTGCCAGGCCACCGCTTGGCGGCCTGGTGCCCTCGCCACAAGGAGGCACCTCATGCCACACCTGGTTCTGCTCTACACCCCTGACCTGGAAGCCGATGCCGACATCCCCGGTCTGTGCCGCGCCCTGGCCGACTGCATGCTCGAACAGCACGACGCAGCCGGCAAGACGGTCTTCCCAACCGGTGGCACCCGCGTACTCGCCTACCCTGCCGCCCATTGCGCAGTGGCAGACGGCAACGGCGACTACGGCTTCTTGTACGCCAACCTGCGCATGGGCAGTGGCCGAAGCCCCGCTGTACATAAAGCGGTCGGCGACAACTTGCTGCAGGTGTTGAAGCAACGTCTGGATGAGCTGCTGCGCCAACGCCCGATCGGCATCACCCTGCAGATCGATGAAAGCACCCAGCAGGTCTACGACGCAAAACACAGCACCTTGCACCCCCTGTTCAACCGCCCGGCCTGAGTCCAGGTCGCCCGCTGCCTCATCACACAACAAGTACAAAAAACATGAGCACACTCGAACATGCCTCGCCGGCCCAGACTCAGACCGAACTGGCCGACGCGACCCACCGCGCGGTCACCTGGCGACTGATGCCGTTACTGCTGATCTGCTACCTGTTCGCCCACCTCGACCGCATCAACATCGGCTTTGCCAAGATGCAGATGAGCCAGGACCTGCAGCTGTCCGACACGGTCTACGGGCTGGGCGCCGGGCTGTTTTTCATTGCCTATGCCTTGTTCGGGGTGCCTAGCAACCTGATGCTTGAACGCTTCGGCCCACGCCGCTGGATCGCCACATTGATGGTGGTATGGGGCGCGCTGTCGGCCAGCATGCTGCTGATCGAGAGCAGCAGCGCGTTCTACCTGCTGCGCTTCGCGCTGGGGGCTGCCGAGGCAGGGTTCTTTCCGGGCATCCTGGTCTACCTCAATCGCTGGTACCCCGCTGGGCGCCGGGCTCAGGTCACCGCGTTGTTCGCGATCGCCGTGCCACTGGCCGGGGTGGTTGGCGGGCCGTTGTCAGGGGCGATCCTGGCATTCATGCACGAGGCAGCTGGCCTGCGCGGCTGGCAGTGGATGTTTTTACTGGAAGGCGCGCCAGTGATGCTGCTGGGGCTGGTGGTACTGGCTGCACTGCCTGAACACTTCGAGCGGGTGCACTGGCTCGACGACCGGCAGAAGGCTGCATTGCGCGCCCAGTTCGGCCGCGAAGAGCAGCGCAAAACCGTGACATCTTTGGGCGGCATCCTCTCCAGCCCAGCGATCTGGCTGCTGGTGGCGGTGTACTGCGCAGTGATGCTGGCGGTCAACACATTGGCCTTCTGGATGCCCAGCCTGATTCATGGCGCTGGCATCGACAGCGACGCGAGCGTCGGCCTGCTCAGCGCTATCCCTTACCTGGCCGGCTGCGTGTTCATGCTCGCGTGCGGCCGTTCCAGCGACCGCCAGCGCGAGCGCCGCTGGCACCTGTGCGTGCCACTGCTGATGGCCGCAGCCGGCATCGCCATCAGCGGTTTGGCGCCTCAGCAACCGTGGCCAGTACTGGGCGGGCTGGTGTTGGCGGGCATGGGAGCCAGCGCGGCCTTGCCGATGTTCTGGCAATTACCGCCAGCGTTCCTCAATGCCCGCACCCAAGCTGCCGGTATTGCCCTGATCAGTTCACTGGGCAGCATCGCCTCGTTCGCGGCGCCCTATTTCATCGGGTGGGTGCGCGACACCACGCAAAGCGCAAGTCTCGCGCTCTACGCGCTCGCCTGCTTCATCACCCTCGGCGGCCTGCTTGTGCTGCGCACCCGGGCCGCCATCGTCAACCCTTGAACACAGAGATTGTCATCATGCTTGATAACGCTTTCATCCAGCAGGCCGCCGAACGCCTCGACCAAGCCGAGCGCTCTCGTGAGCAGGTCCGCCAGTTCTCTCTTGAGCAGCCAGCGATTACCATCGAAGACGCCTACGCCATCCAGCGCGCCTGGGTAGCCAAGAAGATCGCCGCTGGCCGCAAGCTGGTCGGCCACAAGATTGGCCTGACCTCGCGCGCCATGCAGGTGTCGTCGAACATCACTGAACCCGACTACGGTGCCTTGCTCGACGACATGCTGTTCGACGAAGGCAGCGACATTCCCTTCGATCGCTTCATCGTGCCGCGAGTCGAGGTGGAGCTGGCGTTCATCCTGGGCAAACCGCTTAAGGGCCCCAACGTCACCGTGTTCGATGTACTGGAAGCCACTGAGTGGGTGATCCCGGCACTGGAGATCATCGACGCCCGTATCCAGCAGGTCGACCCGCAGACCCAGGTAACCCGCAAGGTGTTCGACACCATTTCCGACAACGCCGCCAACGCTGGCGTGGTCATGGGCGGACGGGCCGTGCGCCCTACCGACATTGACCTGCGCAAGGTGCCGGCGGTGCTGTACCGCAATGGTGTGATCGAGGAGTCCGGTGTGAGTGCCGCTGTGCTCAATCACCCAGCCAAAGGTGTCGCCTGGCTGGCCAACAAGCTGGCGCCATACGACGTCACCCTGCAGCCAGGTCAGATCATTCTCGGCGGTTCCTTCACTCGCCCGGTCGCCGCTCGTCCTGGGGACACCTTCCACGTCGACTACGACATGCTCGGCTCGATCGCCTGCCGCTTCGTCTGAGGACTGACCATGGACATGCCTATCAACCATTTCAAACAACGCCTGCGCAGCGGCCAGGCCCAGATCGGCCTGTGGCTCGGCCTGGCCGATGCCTACTGCGCCGAACTGGCCGCCAATGCTGGCTTCGACTGGCTGCTTATCGATGGTGAACATGCACCCAACGACCTGCGCGGCATGCTCGCGCAGTTACAGGCAGTGGCTCCCTACCCTAGCCAGGCCGTGATACGCCCGGTGATCGGCGATACCGCGCTGATCAAGCAAGTGCTGGATATCGGTGCTCAAACCCTCCTGGTACCGATGGTCGAAAGTGCCGAGCAGGCGCGACAACTGGTCAAGGCCGTGCATTACCCGCCGACCGGCGTACGTGGCGTGGGCAGTGCACTGGCGCGGGCGTCGCGATGGAACAGCATCGCCGGCTACCTCGACCACGCGGACGCGCAGATGTGCCTGCTGGTACAAATCGAGAACAAGGAAGGCCTGGCCAACCTGGACGACATCGTTGCAGTAGACGGCGTCGATGGCGTATTCATCGGCCCTGCCGACCTCAGCGCTGCCATGGGCCACCGTGGCAATCCGGGGCACCCTGAAGTGCAGGCAGCGATCGAAGATGCCATTGTGCGAATCGGTAAGGCGGGCAAGGCGGCGGGGATTCTCAGTGCCGATGAGAAGCTGGCACGTCGTTATATCGAACTGGGTGCGGCCTTTGTCGCAGTCGGCGTCGATACCACCGTGCTGATGCGCGGGCTGCGGGACCTGGCGGGCAAGTTCAAGGATACGCCGGTGTTCAACAGTGTCGGAGGCGGTGTGTACTGAACCTTCGCTATCGCTAGGAACAAAAACGGCGCCCGATGGGCGCCGTTTTCGTTCAAGGCCATGCTTACATCTGGATAATGGCTTTGAGCACGGTCTTGAAGGTCTCCAGTTGCTCAGCACTGAACTGCCCGAACACCTTGTCCTGCTGCTCCTGAGCAATGCCCCACAGTGCTTCGGTTTCATCCACCCCTTTTACAGACAGCCGCACACGACCGTCGTCGTCAGCGATCAAACCCTTGCGCTTGAGGTTGGCTACGGCCTCCTCAATCTCACGCGCGGGCATCGCCACTTCGCGCTGCAAGTCGTTCAAGCTGAGCCCAGCATCGTTCTCCAGCACCATCAACATGCGGGCTTCGCTGGTGCGCAGGCCAGTGCACAATTGACGTGGCTGATAGTCGGCCTGGTAGGCACGCAGGGCCTGAGTCATTAGGTAGTACAGGTTGTGCTGCAGACGGCCCTGGAAGTGACTGCTCGGCGCCTGCCCGTCGGCCCGTTGGGTCATGCGGGTGTGCGGCAGTACCATCGAGTATGCACCTTGGTGGTAAAGCAGCGGAGAGCGGCCAAAGTCATCGAAGGCTACGACCTTGCCGACCAGGATCCAGTGATCGCCGCCGTCCAGTTGCTGGAACTTCTCACACTGGAAACGCGCCGCACAGTCGGCGAACAGCGGCGCACCACCGGCCCCTTCCTCGTACTCGATGCCGGCGAAACGATCTTCCTTGGGACGTGCGAAATTGTTGGACAGGTCAATCTGATCAGCCGCGAGGATGTTCACTGCAAAGTGCGAAGCCTCCTCGAAAACCTCATGGCTGGTGGAGCGTTTATCGATACTCCAGAGGATCAATGCGGGGTCCAATGACACCGAGTTGAAGCTGTTGGCGGTGACACCGACCTTGCGGCCACTCGGCCCGGCTGCGGTGACCACGGTCACGCCAGTCGCGAAATTACCCAAGGCACGGCGGAAGGCACGGGTATCGAAATCGGTCACAGAGGTTGAATTGGACATGCAAGACTCCCGGGCAGGCCGAACGGGCCTGCCACTGTTTGTTGTTGTGGTTGTTGCGGGGGATTAGCCGGGCGGCGGTCAAACCATCGCCGGGTCAGGCTCCAGGCCCATCAGTTCGCGGCCAAGGATCTGTGCGCAGACGTCGTAGTCGGTGTAGGCGTGGGCACCGGTCATGTGCGAATCACGGAACAGTCGCTGCAGTTCATTGGTCTCGAACCAAGCGCCACCACCGGCTGCTTCCATCAGGCGGTCGACTGCCTGGATGCACATTTTTACCGCATAGCCTTGGTTGGTCCGCCAAAACGCCAAGGTAGCGCGCGATGGGTATTCATGACGTTCGCTGTATTGCGCAATCTCGTCCCAGCTCTTTTCCAGCAATGCCCGTGCGGCAGCCACCTGGTGGGTGGACTCAGCCAAGCGCATCAGGGCAGGCGTGGCGGCACCGACCGCGGCACCGGTGTAGGCACGCACGCGGTTGCGGGTTTTTTCGCGGAACACTTCCAGCATGCGCTCGGCAACGCCCAGGCTGACAGTAGAGAAGCCGCTGGCGAAGTAAGGGCGATATGGAGCGTAGAAAATCTTGCTGTCCGGGTACATACCGAAGCCGGCGGACTTGCCTTCCATCATGTCCTTGGCTTTCTGGATGCGGTGCTCGGGCACGAAAGCGCCGCGTACGATCAGTGTCTTGCTACCGCTGCCGCGCATGCCCACTGCATACCAGTCATCGCGGATTTCATAATCGCTGCGAGGCAATACAGCGAAACAGTAATCCTGAGCCCCCTCGGCGTTAGGCCGACGGAAACCCAGTATCGCCCACTCGGCGTGGTCGCAGCCGGAGCTCCAGCCCATTTCGCCACTGAAGGTCACACCGCCTTCCACCTCTTCGGTACGGCCGAATGGGGCGATGCTGCTGCTGGCCGTGGCGTCCGGGTCATTACCCCATACGTCCTGCTGCAACTTGGCCGGGAACATCGCCATCTGGTGGCTGTGGGTGCACAGCAGGCTCATAGCCCACGCGGTGCTTGCGCACGCGCCGGCCAGCAGAGCGATGCATTGGGCGAACTGCGGCAAGGAAATTTCCAAGCCACCGTACTGCTTGGGCAGGAAAGCGCGATGCATGCCGATACTCTTGAGCAAGGCGATGTTCTCTGCTGGAACACTGCGGTCTTGCTCAGCCTTGAAAGCATTGTCAGCAATGGCCGGCAGGATGGCTTTGAGGTCTTCCAGCAAAGGATTTGGCTTTTTCATGAACGGTCTCTTTATTATTGGATAACCAGCGTGCAACCCCCTGCGCGGCAGCGGGCAGCCGAATAGTCTCAATGACGCGTTCAGTATGTGACTGAGGCAGGTGTCGAGAAATGCACGTTACGAGGGGAAAATTGTACTTTCCATGGTATTGGCCCTGGGTTCAGTTCGAAGCGATTGACCCCTGCCCCAGTCGCCACCACAATCCTCCTCGAAGCGCGCGTGGCCTACCCGCGCCATTGATGGAGTGACCTCGTTGAAAGCGCTTTCCCCCTCTGCGGCACGTATCTGCGACGCCGCCGTCGGCCACTTCGCGGCATTCGGTTACGACGCCTCCTCGTTGAATGAGATCGCTCAACTGGCTGGCATGCGTAAAGCCTCGCTCTACGCGCACTTCGCGAACAAGGATGCATTGTTCCTGGAAGCGTTTCAGCGTGCATTGGAAGTTGAGACCCAATTCGTCGAGAGCGCTTTTCGAGAGGAGGCGACGGGCGCAGTAGCGCCTGGGCACTGGCTGGTGCTTCACCTTGCCGAGCGCTACCAACAGTCGCAGAACCTGCGTTTCATCCTGCGCACCGCGTTTCTGCCTCCGATCGATATCAAGGGGGCCGTCACCTCAGGGTTCGAGCGATATCTGGACGGCGTGCGCGAAGGTTTTTGCCAAGCGCTGCATGCGCGCTATAGCTGGGCTGACCTGGCAAGCACACGCCTGGAGGTCTATGCCGATGCCTACCTGGGCATCATCGACAGCCTGCATGTGGAACTGATGTATGCCGACCCCGCCGTCTATGCACGGCGTGCGGCATCGCTGTTGAAAATCCTTGACGACTCATTGTCGCTGAACCGCTGAGACGAGGGGCCGTCACGCGGGCCTACGGCTTGATCTTCTTCATCTCTTCGAGCAGCCGGGTCAGTTGCTGAAGCTTTTCCTCGCCGAACTGACTCAGGATCTTGTCGTAGTTACGGCCCATTTCCTCGCTCATCGCCAAAAACACCTGCTGCCCCTTGACCGTGAGGTTGATGAACACCCTGCGTTGATCTTCAGAAGACTTGCGCCGCGCGACAATACCGTCGCGCTCAAGGCGCTTGAGCACGCCGCTCATGCTCGGTTTGAGAATACAGGCAAGCTCTGCCAACTGATGGCTTTCCAACTCACCCTGCTGACGCAGGATACGAATGACCCGCCATTGCTGTTCGGTCAACTCGTGGGCGTTCAGCGCCGGGCGGAAGAACGCCATGGTGGCTTCGCGAGCCTGCAGCAGCGTGAGCGTAAGGGAGGGGCGTGGCGTGGTCATGCGTACGGGGGGCTCGTCGATAAAAAGCGTGCCGGCGAGTATGCCAGCACGCGCTCATTAATACATTAACCAATTACTCGATAAGCAAGTGGTAATGGCGCTTCTTGCCCAAGCTCAGGCGCCATTGATGCTGGCCAGGCGGTAAATCGGCGTCCACTGATAGCACCACCTCACCATCCAGGCGCAAGCCACCACCCTCCGCCAGTCGCCTTGCCGCACCACGCGATGGTTGCAGACCGGCCTGCACCAGTACCTCGGCCAGGCTCAAGACCTGCAGCGTGCTGCGGGCTACGGTAATAGTGGTCAACCCAGCGCCGATGCCGTCCCCGTACACGCCACTGGCGGCCTCTCGCGCAGCCTTGGCTGCCTCAGCGCCGTGCGCCAGGGCTGTCACCTCATCGGCCAGCAAAGCCTTGGCCTGGTTCAAGGCCGCACCACCCTCGCGCGTGAGTTCGGCGATCCGCTCCAGCGAAAGTTCTGTAAACAGGGCCAGAAAGCGCGGAAGGTCCCGATCGTCGCAATTGCGCCAGAACTGCCAGAAGTCGAAGCTCGGCAGGCGACGCTCGTCAAGCCAGACTGCGCCGTTGAGCGACTTGCCCATTTTCTTGCCATCGCTGTTGGTCAATAACGGCATGGTCAGACCGAACAACTGACGCTGATCACGGCGCCGGGCCAGCTCGACGCCATTGATGATGTTGGCCCACTGGTCAGCACCGCCCAATTGCAGCGTGCAGTCGTGCTGACGCGCCAGCTCGGTAAAGTCATGGGCCTGCAGCAGGGTATAACCGAACTCCAGAAATGATAGCGAGTGTTCCCGGTCCAGGCGTTGGCGCACCGAGTCGAACGTCAACAGGCGGTTGATCGAGAAGTAACGCCCAACCTGGTCGAGGAACCGCAGATAGCCGATACCATCGAGCCACTGCGCGTTGTCGACCACTAAGCCCTCCCCCTCACCCAAACGCAGGTAGCGCCCGAAGGTGCGCGTGATGCCAGCGATATTGGCCTGAATCTGCGCCTCATCGAGTACCGGGCGGCTCTCGTCCCGGAAGCTTGGGTCACCGATGCGCGTGGTCGCGCCACCGATCAGCAGGATCGGGCGGTGCCCAGCCTTCTGCAGCCAGCGCATTAGCATCAAACCCTGCAGGTGCCCGACATGCAGGCTGTCAGCTGTGGCATCAAAGCCCAGGTAGAACGTGCGCGGTCCATCGCGCAGATGAGAGCGTAGTCCTTCGAGGTCAGTGCTCTGGTGAATGAAGCCCCTGGCTTGCAGGTGGCCGATCAGGTCGGAATGTAGGTCGCTCATGATAACTCCTGGGTAAGCCCGAGGAGCGAGACACACGTCCAGCCGCCCCGGGCGGATGACGTGCACGCAGCCACGACCGCCTCAGCTTGAGGTGGCGTAGCGGCGGTAACGTGGTAGATTGATTAACATATTCATGACATTCATGATCAAGGAGACTGCGACGCACGTCAAGCCTCCTCCTACACTGCGCCCTGGCACGCAGATCAAACGCCGTGGCAGGCTCAGGCAAGACGCCTACCGATCGTTAGGTGCTCAATGGCACCACTTGCACTGCTTCGGCAAAGGCCCTATCACAATTCCAATTCAGCAGGCTGCGTCATGATCAACATCGAGACCCCGACCTACTACACCGCGACCAAAAAGTACAACCTTAGCTTCCCCACCCTGGAAAGCGACATCGACGCCGATGTCGTGGTCATCGGTGGCGGCTTCTCGGGTATTAACACAGCACTGGAACTGGCAGAAAAAGGCGTCACCAATGTTGTGGTGCTCGAAGCCCGCTACCTGGGTTTTGGCGGTACCGGGCGCAATGGCGGGCAGATCATGGCCGGCATTGGTCATGATCTGGAAAAAATCAGAAGCAGCGTCGGTGACCAGGGGCTGAAGCAGATTTTCGAGATCAGTGAACTGGGCGCCGGCATCATCAAAGAGCGCATTGCCCGCTACAACATTGATGCGGACTTCTGCCACGGCTATGGCTACATGGGCTTCAATAAACGCCAGGAAAAGACCCTGCGAGCATGGGAAAAAGACTTCAAGTCGATCAACACCCACGACGAGATCCGCTTTCTGGGTGGCGCCGAGGTGAAGCAGATCATCGGCAGCGACGCTTACAGCAGCGCCCTGCTACACATGGGCGGCGGCCACGTGCACTCGCTCAATCTGCTGTTGGGCGAAGCCCAGGCCCTGATAGGCCACGGCGCACGCATCTTTGAACACAGCCCGGCTCTAGAGGTGACCTACGGCGAGCGTATCAAGGTGCGCACCGGCCGCGGCTCGGTGCAAGCCAGCAAGCTGCTGTGGGCCTGCGACAGCTTCCTCAACAAAATGGAACCGGAGCTGCACGCGCGCACTATTAACACCTACGCCTTCCAGATGATGACTGAGCCACTGTCGGAAGAACTGATACAGCGTATCAGCCCGATCCGCGGCGCCTACAGTGATATCCGCCCGGTGATCGATTACTACCGCGTCACCCGCGAGAACCGCCTGCTGTTCGGTGCCGCCACGCCGTTCATCGAGCACATCCCGCTGGACCTCAAGGCCTGGAACCGTGCCTTGATGCTGAAGATTTTCCCCTACCTCAAGGATGTGCGGATCGACCTCGCCTGGGGCGGTCCAATGGCCACAAGCGCCAACCTGTTCCCGCAGATCGGCACACTCAGCAATCGCCCCAACGCATTTTACGTTCAGGGTTATTCGGGCTTTGGCGTCACGCCCAGCCACATCATTTGCAAGATTCTCGCCGAGGGCATGCACGAAGGCTCATCGCGCTACGACCTGATCAGTTCGGTCAAACACGCACGGATCCTCGGCAAGGACCATTTCCGCCCTCTGCTACTCACCGCCGGCAAGACCGTGCACCAGCTTTCGGGCTATTTCAACGGCCGTCGCTGACCGTATCTTTCACCCACTGGAGAACTGCCATGACCCTCACTGCCGCCAAGCAAGGCATACAACTGTCCGAACTCGATGCCTGGGGCACCGTTGCCGATCTGGGCTCGGAAATCCTCGAAGGCGAAGTCAAAGCCTTTGGCAAAATGACCCACGGAGCGCCGACCGACCCCGTCAGCAGCGCTTACTTTGGCACCACGCGCGGCAAATTCCGCATGGTTTACCCGTTCAACGAGCAGGCGATAATCGTAACAGGCGAAATCCAGCTGACTGACGAGTCCACAGGCCAGATCACTCGCTACAAAGCCGGTGACGCCTGGTTCGTAACCAAGGGCACGCCGGTGCTGTGGGAGATTTTGAGCGAGTCGTTCGTCAAGCACTACTTCGCCGTAGCTTGACGCAAGCAGGTAATAAAAACGCCGCCAGCGCTACA
>NZ_JBICMC010000071.1:0-1318 GCF_043106005.1 Pseudomonas sp. GLN_2
GCTATGTCTACGTGTTCATGAAAGGCCCTCAGGGCGAAAAGCTGGTCATTCATGAGCACGTCGGCGCGGGCCTCTACAAGGAGCTGCGCTACCAAGGGCTGGAGGACTACCACCGCCGTGAGCGCTACCTGTCCGGCCAGAGCACCGGCTGGGTGTGGGCCGACACCTGCCAGGACACGGCCAAGGAAGTGTGGATCGGCTACAGCCCGCACCTGTGGACCAACGCCATCACCGCCCGTATCACCGGTTCGGCAGCCCTGCGCAAACGGCACATGCGCCAGCTGGACATGGCCGAGCTGGTGAGCGGCAATCAGGCGCCGTCCACCCAGCCCCATGTGTTGCCGGTCAGTGCCCTGCAAACCTGGGTCGAAGACTTCAAGCCAACCGAGCGGCGCATGCCGCTGACCTGGAGCAGCGACCCGGTCACCGAAACCTTGCCCATCGGCAACCTCAATGCCATCGCCCGCCACTACCCCTGGACCCAGCCGAAAGTGCCAGTGGTGGTGGCGCTCGCCGACGCCGAAGGCATGGCCCTGGACCTGAGCCTGTCGGTCTCGGCCTACCAGCATCAACTGCGTGACCTGATGCCCGCCGAGCAACTGGAACACACAAAACCCGCCCAACCTCCCGAGCAGGAGCGCGTGCCGGCATGCTACCGGCTGGATGCCGAACAGCTCAGCCCGCAGAGCCGCGACTTTCACCATCGCAACCTGGTCGCCATGTTGCTGAACAAGACGCTGGAAAGCCTGTACCCGGCGGATGCCCCTTCACCGGAACTGGCCGCGTTCAGGCTGGGCACGTCACGCCGGGGGCCTGCCCTGTCGCCGGCCGAGTCCCATTTCCAGGCCCTCACCCATGAAGATTACTCCCCCAATGGCGCGCGCCTGGCACAGCGCCTCGATGTCGACAAATACCGGCGCTTCCTCGCCGAACGCGACGCGCTGGAACGGCGGATTGCCGCCCTGCGCAACCTGGCCTTGCAAGCCAGCAACGATCATGACGCCTGGCTGGCGACGGCCGAATCCCAACACATCGATAACCCCTACAGCCTGGCTGCGGCACTGGCCTGTTACGACCGCGACGAACGCACCTCCGCCCGCGGTCTGGAAATCTCACTGGCGTTGCTGATTCACCCGATGGGCCAGCCGACACCCGGCACCGAAGATCATGACCGGCGTTTCAAACGCCTGGAGCAATGGCTGGACCAGCACGACAGCCCGCTTTACACCGCCTTGGCGCCGTTCAACCCGTTCAAGGACAAAGCCGATTCGATCGGCTCTTTGTTCGGCGCCAGCGACAACGTGATCGAAGGGCTGGC
>NZ_JBICMC010000072.1:0-4376 GCF_043106005.1 Pseudomonas sp. GLN_2
GCTCAGACCACGATCAACGACTCGGTCGACACCACCACCGCGACCCTGACCGCCTCGCCAAGCGTGACCGAAGGCGGCGTGATCACCTACACCGTGACCCTGAGCAACCCTGCCCAGACGCCGGTAACCGTGACCCTGTCCAACGGCCAGGTCATCACCGTTGAAGCCGGCAAAACCCAGGGCAGCGCTGATTTCCAGACCCCGGCCAATGACGTCTACAACAACGGTTCGACCGTCAGCGTCACCATCGAGAACGCCGCGGGCGGCAATTTCGAACAGCTGACCCCGAACCCGACCCCGGCTCAGACCACGATCAACGACTCGGTCGACGCCACCACCGCGACCCTGACGGCGAGCCCGTCGGTCACCGAAGGCGGCGTGATCACCTACACCGTGACCCTGAGCAATCCTGCCCAGACGCCGGTAACCGTGACCCTGTCCAACGGCCAGACCATCACCGTTGAGGCTGGCAAAACCCAGGGCAGCGTTGATTTCCAGACCCCGGCCAATGACGTCTATAACAACGGTTCGACCGTCAGCGTCACCATCGAGAGCGCCACGGGCGGCAACTTCGAACAGCTGACTCCGAATCCGACCCCAGCCTCGACTGTCATCAATGACAGCATCGATACTGTCACCTTAAGCATTGTCAGCAATGGCAATGTGACCGAAGACCAGCAACCTTCCTTTACTGTGAAAGTTAGCCAGGCGCTGGACCGTCCGTTGACCGTAACCCTGTCGAACGGCGACACCGTGACGATCGAAGCCGGTAAGACCGAAGTCGAGTACAAGACCTCGGTTCAGGGCGATGACGTCTATCTTGATGCAGGCTCCATCACGCTCAGTGTTACCGACGCTACAGTTCCGGGTGCCACCTTCGAGAAGCTGGCCTTGGGTGGCCCGGCTACCGTTGAGATCTCGGACACTATCAGTGAAGTGGTGGCCAAGCTGACCGCCACCCCGTCGGTGACCGAAGGCGGCGAGATCACCTACACCATCACGCTGACCAACAAAGACGGTCTGCCGATCAACAACCACTCGGAGCTGTACTTCAAGCTGACCGACGGCACCACTGTCGTTGTGGCAGCAAACAGCACCACGGGCTCGGCGACTGTAGCCGCACCAGACAACGTCTATGTGGGCACTAACGCGCCGGTGGTCAATGCCATCGACGCGGTCAGCGGCGCAGATGCGTGGAAGTTCGAAAACCTGAACCTGGACAAGACTCCGGTCAGCACCGAGGTCACCGACGAGCCAGGTACCCCAGGCAGCGAAGGCGACATCGTCAAGGTCACCATCACGGCTGACCAGGCCTCGGTGGCCGAGAACGTCAAGCCGACCTTCACCGTGCACATCAACACCGCCCTGGCTCACGACCTGGTCGTGACTCTGAGCAACAACGCTCAGGTCACCATCAAGGCCGGCGAAACCAGCGCGCCGTACACTCACGACGCGCAAGGCGATGACGTCTACCAGGACGCTGGCGAAATCAGCCTGGGCATCAACTCGGCGGTGGACGCCACTGGTGCTGCGTTCGAAAACCTGGAATTGGGCGGCAACGCTTCGGTTCAAGTGACCGACACCCTCGACGAAGTCGTGGCGAAGCTGACCGCGACCCCTTCGGTCACCGAAGGCGGCGAGATCACCTACACCATCACCCTGACCAACAAAGACGGTCTGCCGATCAACAACCACTCGGAGCTGTACTTCAAGCTGACCGACGGCACCACTGTCGTTGTGGCAGCGAACAGCACCACCGGTTCGGCGACTGTAGCCGCACCAGACAACGTCTATGTGGGCACTAACGAGCCGGTGGTCAATGCCATCGACGCGGTCAGCGGCGCAGATGCGTGGAAGTTCGAAAACCTGAACCTGGACAAGACCCCGGTCAGCACTACCGTCACCGACGAGCCTGGCACTCCAGGCAACCCGGGCGGCAGCAACGAAGGCGACCTGGTCAAGGTCACCATCACGGCCGACCAGACTTCGGTGGCCGAGAACGTCAAAGCGACCTTCACTGTTCACGTCAACCAGCCGCTGGCTCACGATCTGGTCGTGACCCTGAGCAACAACGCTCAGGTCACCATCAAGGCTGGCGAAACCAGCGCGCCGTACACCCACGCTGCGCAGGGTGATGACGTCTACAACGACGCTGGCCAGATCAGCCTGGGCATCACGTCTGCTGTGGATGTAGACGGTCGCACCTTCGAGAACCTGCAACTGGGCGGCAACGCTTCGGTTCAAGTGACTGACACCACCGACGAAGTCGTGGCCAAGTTGACCGCGACCCCGTCGGTGACCGAAGGCGGCGAGATCACTTACACCATCACGCTGACCAACAAAGACGGTCTTCCGATCAACAACCACAGTGCATTGACCTTCACGCTGAGCGACGGCAAAACCGTCATCACCGTGCCAGCCAACGGCACCGTGGGCACTGCCACCGTCACTGCCCCGGATAACGTCTACGTCGGCGCTAACGACCCTGTCGTGAAATCGATCGCAACCGTTGAAGGCGCGGATGTCGGCAAGTTCGAGCAACTGACCCTCGACAAAACCCCGGTCAGCACGTCGGTTACCGACGAGCCAGGTACGCCGGGCAGCGAAGGCGACCTGGTCAAGGTCACTATTACTGCTGACCAGACCTCGGTGGCCGAGAACGTCAAACCGACCTTCACCGTGCACGTCAACCAGCCGCTGGCCCACGATCTGGTCGTGACCCTGAGCAACAACGCTCAGGTCACCATCAAGGCTGGCGAGACCAGCGCGCCGTACACCCACGATGCGCAGGGCGATGACGTCTATCAGGACGCTGGCGAAATCAGCCTGGGCATCAACTCGGCGGTGGACGCCACTGGTGCGACCTTCGAGAACCTGCAACTGGGCGGCAACGCTTCGGTCCAAGTGACCGACACCCTCGACGAAGTGGTGGCCAAGTTGACCGCCACCCCGTCGGTCACCGAAGGCGGCGAGATCACCTACACCATCACGCTGACCAACAAAGACGGTCTGCCGATCAACAACCACTCGGAGCTGTACTTCAAGCTGACCGACGGCACCACTGTCGTTGTGGCAGCGAACAGCACCACGGGCTCGGCGACTGTAGCCGCACCAGACAACGTCTATGTGGGCACTAACGCGCCGGTGGTCAATGCCATCGACGCGGTCAGCGGCGCAGATGCATGGAAGTTCGAAAGCCTGAACCTGGACAAGACTCCGGTCAGCACCGAGGTCACCGACGAGCCAGGTACCCCAGGCAGCGAAGGCGACATCGTCAAGGTCACCATCACGGCTGACCAGGCCTCGGTGGCCGAGAACGTCAAACCGACGTTCACCGTACACATCAACACCGCCTTGGCTCACGACCTGGTCGTGACCCTGAGCAACAACGCCCAGGTCACCATCAAGGCTGGCGAGACCAGCGCGCCGTACACCCACGATGCGCAGGGCGATGACGTCTATCAGGACGCTGGCGAAATCAGCCTGGGCATCAACTCGGCGGTGGACGCCACTGGTGCTGCGTTCGAAAACCTCGAGTTGGGCGGTGCCGCGAAAGTGGATGTCACCGACACCCTCGACGAAGTGGTGGCCAAGCTGACTGCCACTCCGTCGGTGACCGAAGGCGGCGAGATCACCTACACCATCACGCTGACCAACAAAGACGGTCTGCCGATCAACAACCACTCGGAGCTGTACTTCAAGCTGACCGACGGCACCACCGTCGTCGTGGCAGCGAACAGCACCACGGGCTCGGCGACTGCAACCGCACCAGACAACGTCTATGTCGGCACTAACGCGCCGGTGGTCAATGCCATCGATGCGGTCAGCGGCGCAGATGCGTGGAAGTTCGAAAACCTGAACCTGGACAAGACCCCGGTCAGCACCGAGGTCACCGACGAGCCAGGTACGCCAGGTAACGAAGGCGACATCGTCAAGGTCACCATCACGGCTGACCAGGCCTCGGTGGCCGAGAACGTCAAGCCGACCTTCACCGTGCACATCAACACCGCCCTGGCTCACGACCTGGTCGTGACTCTGAGCAACAACGCTCAGGTCACCATCAAGGCCGGCGAAACCAGCGCGCCGTACACTCACGACGCGCAAGGCGATGACGTCTACCAGGACGCTGGCGAAATCAGCCTGGGCATCAACTCGGCGGTGGACGCCACTGGTGCTGCGTTCGAAAACCTCGAGTTGGGCGGTGCCGCGAAAGTGGATGTCACCGACACCCTCGACGAAGTGGTGGCCAAGCTGACTGCCACTCCGTCGGTGACCGAAGGCGGCGAGATCACCTACACCATCACGCTGACCAACAAAGACGGTCTGCCGATCAACAACCACTCGGAGCTGTACTTCAAGCTGACCGACGGCACCAC
>NZ_JBICMC010000073.1:0-3630 GCF_043106005.1 Pseudomonas sp. GLN_2
GGCCTGCCTTACTCAGCCTTGGTCGGCTCAGCCTGGTGCGACAGGCTGTACACATAAGCCGCCAGCAAGTGCACCTTGTCGTTGCCCTGCAGCTGTTCCTGGGCCGGCATCTGCCCCTGGCGGCCATAACGAATGGTCTGCTGCAGTTGGGCAAAGCTCGAGCCGTAGATGAACGCCTGCGGGTGGGTCAGGTTCGGAGCGCCCATGGCGGGCGTGCCTTTGCCTTCCGGCCCGTGGCAGGCCACGCAGTTGGCTGCGAAGATCTTCTGCCCGTTCTCCACATCGGCCTTAGCCCCCTCAGGCAGTGTGCGGCCATCGAGTTTGCTGACCACGAACGCAGCCACGTCGGCCACGCCCTGGTCACCGATCACTTCGGCCCAGGCCGGCATCACGCCATGGCGACCGCCCATGATGGTGGTCTTGATGGTTTCCGGCTCGCCGCCCCAGCGCCAGTCGTTGTCGGTGAGATTGGGGAAGCCGAAGGCGCCCTTGGCGTCGGAACCGTGGCACACCGAGCAGTTGGAGGCGAACAGCCGCGCTCCCATTTTCAGTGCCTGTGGGTCCTTGGCCACTTCTTCGATCGGCATGGCCGCGAATTTGGCGAAGATCGGCCCGAAGCGGGCGTCGGCCTTGGCCATTTCCTTTTCCCACTCGTGCACACCGGTCCAGCCCGGCTGGCCGTTGGAAAACTCGGTCTGCTTGTCGTTATCCAGGTATGAATAGCCCGGCAGGACGCCTTTCCAATTGCCCAGGCCCGGGTACAGCACCAGGTAACCGAGGGCGAAGATGATGGTGCCGACGAACAGCCAGAACCACCATTGCGGCAGCGGGTTGTCGTATTCCTCGATGCCATCGAAGGCATGCCCGACGGTTTCGTCGGTAACCTCTTCGCGCTGGCCCTTGCGGGTCGACAGCAGCAGCCAGGTCAACGAGAAGATGGTGCCCAGGGTCAGGACGGTAACGTACAGACTCCAGAAGGTTGTCATTGTTGTTTGCTCCCAGAAGCTTTTGCTTGCTCGACGTGCCGAGTGGCCTCGGGGTCATCCGCGAAGGGCAGTTGGGTCGCTTCGTCGAAGTCCTTTTTACGCCGTGGGTTGAACACCCACAGCGCCAGGCCCACGAACGCCACCATCACCACGACGGTGCCCAGGCCGCGAATCATCCCGATATCCATCAGCGTCACCGTTTGCTCTTGATGATGGTGCCAAGACCTTGCAGGTACGCGACGATGGCGTCCATTTCGGTCTTGCCCTTGACCGCGTCACGTGCGCCGGCAATGTCGGCGTCGGTGTACGGGGTGCCGAGTGTGCGCAGCACTTCCATCTTCTTCGCGGTGTCCTTGCCGTCGAGCTTGTTCTCGACCAGCCACGGGTAGGAAGGCATCTTCGATTCCGGTACCACGTTGCGCGGGTTGTACAGGTGCGCTCGGTGCCAATCATCGGAGTAGCGGCCGCCGACGCGGGCCAGGTCCGGCCCGGTACGCTTGGAGCCCCACAGGAACGGGTGATCCCACACGCTTTCACCGGCTACCGAGTAATGGCCGTACCGCTCGGTTTCGGCACGGAACGGGCGGATCATCTGCGAGTGGCAGCCTACGCAGCCTTCGCGGATGTAGATATCGCGGCCTTCCACCTCCAGCGCGGTGCGCGGCTTCATGCCCTCGACCGGCTTGTTGGTGACGTCCTGGAAAAACAGCGGGACGATCTGGGTCAGGCCACCGACGCTCACGGCGATGACCATGAAGAAGGCCAGCAGGCCTATGTTCTTCTCGACGGCTTCATGCTTCATCAGTGCGCTCCCACAACGACGATCTTGGCGGCCTCTTCAGCCTGTGCCGGGTTGGCGGCACGTACGGTACGGAACACGTTGTAGGCCATCAGCAGCATGCCGCTGGCGAAGAACGCTCCGCCCAGGGCGCGGACGATGTAGCCGGGGTGGCTGGCCTGCAGGGCTTCGACGAAGGAGTAGGTGAGGGTGCCGTCATCGTTGATGGCGCGCCACATCAGGCCCTGGGTGATGCCGTTGACCCACATCGAGGCGATGTACAGTACGGTACCGATGGTGGCCAGCCAGAAGTGCGCGTTGATCAGGCCGATGCTGTGCATCTGCTCGCGGCCGTAGAGTTTCGGGATCATGTGGTACACGGCGCCGATCGAAATCATTGCCACCCAGCCGAGGGCGCCAGCGTGGACGTGGCCGATGGTCCAGTCGGTGTAGTGCGACAGTGAGTTCACGGTCTTGATGGCCATCATCGGGCCTTCGAAGGTGGACATGCCGTAGAACGCCAGCGACACCACCAGGAAGCGCAGGATCGGGTCGGTGCGCAGTTTGTGCCAGGCGCCCGACAGGGTCATCATGCCGTTGATCATGCCGCCCCAGCTTGGCGCCAGCAGGATGATCGACATCACCATGCCCAGCGACTGCGCCCAGTCAGGCAGGGCGGTGTAGTGCAGGTGGTGCGGGCCAGCCCAGATGTACAGGGTGATCAGCGCCCAGAAGTGTACGATCGACAAGCGATACGAGTAGATCGGCCGCTCGGCCTGCTTGGGCACGAAGTAGTACATCATCCCCAGGAAACCGGTGGTGAGGAAGAAGCCCACGGCGTTGTGGCCGTACCACCACTGGATCATCGCGTCGGTGGCGCCGGAGTAGGCCGAGTACGACTTGAACAGGCTCACCGGCAGCGAGATGTGGTTGACGATATGCAGCATCGCGGTGACCACGATGAACGCACCGTAGAACCAGTTGCCGACATAGATGTGCTTGGTCTTGCGCTTGACGATGGTGCCGAAGAACACCAGGCCGTAGGTAACCCAGACGATAGCCAGCAGGATCGCCAGCGGCCACTCGAGCTCGGCGTATTCCTTGGTGGTGGTGTAGCCCATCGGCAGGGTGATCAGCGCGCCGACGATCACGGCTTGCCAACCCCAGAAGGTGAAGGCGGCCATGCTGTCGGAGATCAGCCGGGTCTGGCAGGTGCGCTGCACCACGTAGTAGCTGGTGCCGAACAGCGCACAGCCCCCGAAGGCGAAGATCACCAGGTTGGTGTGCAGCGGGCGCAGGCGGCCGAAGCTGGTCCAGGGAAGGTCCAGGTTCAGCTGCGGCCACACCAGCTGCGAGGCGATGAAGACGCCGAGGCCCATGCCAAGGATCCCCCAGACCACCGTCATGATGGCGAACTGGCGGACGACCTTATAGTTATAAGCAGTCGGACTGATTGCTGTGCTCATTCTAAGGTTCCACGGTTTTGATGTTCTTGTTGGTCGAAAAATCGGCGCCAGTATTGATAACCAGCAAGGTTACCGCAACGCAAGTTTGGTACGCCGACCCGTGTCCAGACCCGTTCACTGATGTCCCGCAGGGATCGGGTCTGGGCGATTGTACACAAATAAATATTTGTAATGTGTACCGTTTTTCATATTTTTCTGATCGATCGGTCAAGCTTTTTCTGGGGCGGCGACAGGCCATGCGCCGCGTCTGCTCCGGTCCTTTCGGAGCGAAGCCCACTGAGGCAACAAGCTTAGTTGTGTTCGGTGGGGGTGCAAGGGAAGGGGGGGCGGCGGTGGGGGGTATGGTTTGAGGGGGATGGTGGGGCGGGGGTGTAAGGTTTGATGGTTATGGTGGGGCGGA
>NZ_JBICMC010000074.1:0-87722 GCF_043106005.1 Pseudomonas sp. GLN_2
GGCCTTGTGTCGCGAAAGGGGCGCAAAGCGCCCCCGGCAATCCCACAGTTGTACAAAGTTGTAACAACTACCTCGGATTTAACCCTCTAAAGGTTAAAAAAATCACTATTGAAACAATAGGTTAGGTTGTTTTCGAGTGATGTTACAGGCCATTTTTCCGCCAATTGCCGTCTTGTTGAACACTCGTTTAGTATCTTTCTCGTCAAGCCCTCCAAAACCATCACAACAACACCGAGGCCCCCATGACTACCCCGTCGTCGTCACTGTTGAGCAAGGTCGAAGCTGGCGTTGCCTGGATCACCCTCAACCGCCCCGAGCAGCGCAACGCGCTGGACATTCCCACCCTCAAGCAACTGCACGCCTTGCTCGACAGCCATGCCGACGACCCCGCCGTACGCGTGGTGGTGCTGACCGGCAGCGGCCGCAGCTTCTGCGCTGGCGCCGACCTGGCCGAATGGGCTGCCGCCGAAGCTGCCGGCACCCTGGAAAGCTATGGCTGGACCGAAACTGCCCATGCCCTGATGTTGCGCCTGCACAGCCTCGACAAACCCACCATCGCCGCCATCAACGGCACCGCCGTGGGCGGTGGCATGGACCTTAGCCTGTGCTGCGACCTGCGCATCGCCGCCGCCTCGGCGCGCTTCAAGGCCGGCTACACCAGCATGGGCTACAGCCCCGATGCCGGCGCCAGCTGGCACCTGCCACGTCTGATCGGCAGCGAGCAGGCCAAGCGCTTGTTGTTCCTCGATGAACTGTGGGGCGCCGAGCGTGCCCTGGCGGCTGGGTTGGTCAGCGAAGTCTGCGCCGACGAGCAGTTGCCTGCCGTTGCCGCCGAACTGGCCGGGCGCCTGGCCAATGGCCCGACGTTCGCCTATGCGCAGACCAAGCAGCTGATCCGCGACGGCGCCCGGCGCACCCTGGCCGAGCAGCTGGAGGCCGAGCGCCACGCCGGCCTGCTGTGCGGCCGCAGCCAGGATGGCGCCGAGGCCCTGCAAGCCTCGGTTGAACGCCGCGCCCCCCGTTTTACCGGCCAGTAATCCGATACCCGACCCTCATCAGGACCTTCGCAGATGAATTTCCAACTGACCCAAGAACAAGAAATGTTGGTGGAAGCGGTACGCAGCTTTGTTGCCAAGGAGCTGCTGCCCCATGAGGAAGCGGTGGACCGCGCCGACGCTGTGTCACCCGAACTGGCCGCGCAGATCCGTGGCAAAGCCATCGCTGCCGGCTTCTATGCCTTCAACATGCCCGAGGAAGTGGGAGGGGGCGGCCTGGACTACCTGTCCCAGGCGCTGATCGAACGTGAGCTGTCCAAGGTGTCCTGGGCGCTGCATGTCTTCGTTGCACGGCCGTCGAAAATCCTCATGGCCTGCAAGGACGAGCAGATCAACGACTACTTGCTGCCTTGTGTGCAGGGCGAGAAAACCGACTGCTTTGCCCTCACCGAACCGGGCGCCGGTTCCGATGCCAACGCCATCAAGACCCGCGCCGTGCGCCAGGGCGATGACTTTGTCATCAACGGCAGCAAGCACTTCATCAGCCACGCCGGCCACGCCGATTTTGCCATCGTCTTCGCGGTCACCGACACCTACGAGCACAACGGGCGCAAGCGCAATGCGGTCACCGCCTTGCTGGTCGACCGGGGTACGCCGGGCATGACCATCCGCCGTGGTCCCAAGTGCGTGAGCAACCGTGGTTATCACACCTACGAGCTGTTCTTCGACGACTGCCGGGTGCCGGCCAGCAAGGTGCTGGGCGAAGTGGGCAAAGGTTGGGAAGTGGCCAATGCCTGGCTTACCGCCGGCCGGGTGATGGTCGCCGCCAACTGCGTGGGCCAGGCCCAGCGCGCCCTCGACCTGTCACTGCAATGGGCCGCCGACCGCAAGCAGTTCGGCCAGGCCATCGGCAGCTACCAGGGGGTGTCGTTCAAGCTGGCCGATATGGCCACGCAGATCCGCGCCGCAGAGATGCTCACCCTGCACACCGCCTGGAAGATGGACCAGGACAACATGACCGACGGTGAGGCCGGCATGGCCAAGCTGTTTGCCAGCGAAGTGCTGGGCAAGGTCGCCGACGAAGCCGTGCAGATCTTCGGTGGCATGGGCCTGATGGATGAAGGGCCGGTTGAGCGCATTTGGCGCAACGCGCGTATCGAGCGCATCTGGGAGGGTACTTCGGAAATTCAACGGCACATCATCGCCCGCGAACTGCTGCGCCCGCTGCTGCGCTGAGCGCCAGGAGAACACCCATGTCGCAATCGATTCGTGACAACCTCAAACGCCTGCTGGCGCCCCGGCACCTGGCCTTCGTTGGCGGGCGCAGCATGGCGCGGGCGCTCAAGCGCTGCGCCGAAGGCGGCTTTGGCGGTGAGCTGTGGCTGGTCAACCCGCAGCATGAAAGCCTCGAGGGCATCCCCTGTGTGGCACAGGTGGCCGACTTGCCCTATGCCCCGGACGCGGTGTTCATTGCCACCAACCGTGAGCTGACCTTGCAGTGCGTTGCCGAGCTGGCCGCGCGTGGTGCCGGTGGCGCCATCTGCTATGCCTCCGGCTTTGCCGAAAGCGGCGAAGAGGGCTGCGAGTTGCAGCAGCGCCTGCTCGCTGCGGCCGGCAACATGGCCCTGCTCGGCCCCAACTGCTATGGCCTGCTCGACTACCTGCACGGTGCAGCCCTTTGGCCGGTGGCCCATGGCGGCGAGCAGGTGGAGAAGGGCGTGGCGATCCTCACCCAGAGCGGCAACTTTGCCTACAACCTGTCCATGAGCGACCGCTCGCTGCCGGTGGCCTACATGGCCTCGGTCGGCAACCAGGCGCAACTGGGTGTGGCCGAGCTGATGGATGTGCTGCTCGACGACCCACGGGTAACCGCCATCGGGTTGCACCTGGAAGGCTTGAAGAACGTGCCGGGCTTTGCACGCGCCGCCTACAAGGCATTGCAGCAGGGTACGCCGATCATTGCCCTGAAGACGGGCGTTTCGCAGATCGGCGCTGAACTGGCGCTCAGCCACACCAGCTCGTTGTCCGGCTCCGATGCGTTGTACGACAGCCTGTTCCAGCGCCTGGGCGTGATCCGTGTCAGCGGCCCGGTGAGCTTTGTCGAAACGCTCAAGGCCGCAGCCTGCGGACGCTTGCCGGCAGATGGCGAGCTGATTGCGCTGGCCTGCTCAGGCGGCGATGCCGGCCTGATTGCCGACTATGCCGAACGCCACCATCTGCAACTGCCGAAGCTCGAGCAAGGGCAGGTGGCGGCACTGGCCGAGGTGTTGCCGGGCTATGCCAACCTGGTCAACCCACTGGACTTCACCACAGCCATCTGGGGCGATGAGGCCGCCCTGCAACGCATGCTCGACAGTACCCTGAGCGGCGGCGCGGGCGCGGCGATGCTGGTGCTGGACTACCCGGCGGCGTTCACCGGCGAGCGCAAGGAATGTGACCTGCTGCTGGGGCTGTACTGCGATGCCGTTGAACGCCACGGCAAGATCGGCTTCGTCACCTCGGCTTTCCCGGAACTGTTGCCTGCCAGTGCGCGTGAGCGCCTGCATGCGCGGGGCATCGCAGCCCTGCAGGGCGTGGAAGATGGCCTGGCGGCCTGGGGGCGCATCGTCGCTTACCAAAGGAACCGCCAGCGGTTGCTGGACCAGGGCGAGGCTGCGCGGGTACCGCTGTGCCCGCAGGCCCTCACGGGCGAAAGCCAACTGTTGGACGAATGGCAATCCAAGCAGGCCCTGCGCGCCTTCGGTCTGCCCGTGCCTGCGGGCGTGCTGAGTACGCCAGAACGCGCTGTGGCAGACGCCGCCTGCGTGGGATACCCGCTGGTACTGAAGGCGGTCAGCGCACAGCTGCCGCACAAGACCGAAGCCGGTGCGGTGGCGCTGAACCTGCGTGATGCCGCCGCCCTGGAAGCTGCACTGTTGCAGATGCGCCAGCGCATCGCTGCCTACGCCCCGCACGTCGCGTTCGACCAGGTACTGCTCGAACCCATGGCCGAGCCGCCGCTGGCCGAGCTGATAGTGGGCATCAAACGTGAACACGACTTTGCCCTGGCCTTGGTGATCGGTGCCGGCGGCGTGCTGGTCGAACTGCTCAAGGACAGTGTCAGCCTGTTGTTGCCCACCACCGACAGCGCCATCCGCGCCGCACTGCTGAACCTGCGCAGTGCCAACCTGCTGCAAGGTTTCCGTGGCCGCCCGGCCGCCAACCTCGATGCCTTGGTCTCGGCCATCCGCGCAGTCGCCGATTACGCCTGCGAAAACGCCGGGCAGTTGCTGGAGCTGGATGTGAACCCATTGATGGTCGGTGCCCACGGCACCACCGCGGTCGACGCGCTGATCCGCCTCGGCCAGGCGCAAGGAGAACGACATGAATGACCTTACCCTGACGGCCGGCCAGGCGCTGGTGCGGTTGTTGGCCAACTACGGCGTGGAGACCGTGTTCGGCATCCCTGGGGTGCACACCCTGGAGCTGTACCGTGGCCTGCCGGGCAGTGGCATTCGCCATGTACTGACCCGCCACGAGCAGGGCGCCGGCTTCATGGCCGACGGCTATGCGCGGGTCAGTGGCAAGCCGGGGGTGTGCTTCGTCATTACCGGCCCAGGCGTGACCAACGTCGCCACCCCCATCGGCCAAGCCTATGCCGACTCGGTGCCGATGCTGGTGATTTCCAGCGTCAACCACACCGCCAGCCTGGGCAAGGGCTGGGGCTGCCTGCATGAAACCCAGGATCAGCGCGCCATGACTGCGCCCATCACGGCGTTTTCTGCGGTGGCCCTGCAGGGCGACGACTTGCCCGAGCTGATCGCGCGCGCCTGGGCAGTGTTCGACAGCGAACGACCGCGCCCGGTGCACATTTCGGTGCCCCTGGACGTGCTGGCGGCATCGGTCAGCCGGGACTGGAGCGACGAGGTGGTACGCCGTCCTGGGCGTGGCCAGCCGTGCCGCGAAACCCTCGAGCAGGCTGCCCTGAAGCTTGCCGCCGCCCAGCGGCCGATGATCATTGCCGGGGGTGGCGCGTTGCACGCGGCTGAGCAGTTGCAGCAACTCAGTACACGGCTGGCAGCGCCACTGTTCACCAGCGTGGCCGGCAAGGGCGTGCTGCCACCAGACGCGCCACTCAATGCTGGCGCCAGCCTGTGCGTCGAACCCGGCTGGCAGCTGATCAGCCAGGCTGATGTGGTGCTTGCCGTGGGCACCGAAATGGCCGACACCGACTTCTGGCGCGAGCGCCTGCCGATCCGCGGTGAGCTGCTGCGCGTGGACATCGACCCGCGCAAGTTCAACGATTTCTACCCCTGTGCCATAGCCCTGCAGGGCGATGCTCGGCAAACCGTGGACGGTTTGCTCGAACACCTGCCTGCACTCGACCGAGACCCTGCTCAGGCCAGCGAAGCGGTGAGCGACCTGCGCCAGGCCATTCGTCATGGGCATGCACCGTTGCAGGCCACCCATCAGGCGATTCTTGACCGCATTGCCGCCGTGCTGCCCGACGATGCGTTCATCAGCAGCGACATGACCCAACTGGCCTACACCGGCAACTACGCCTTCGCCAGCCGGGCGCCGCGCAGCTGGCTGCATCCTACCGGCTACGGCACACTCGGCTATGGCCTGCCGGCCGGTATTGGCGGCATGCTTGCCACCGACCATCGCCCAGGCCTGGTGCTGGTGGGCGACGGCGGTTTCCTTTATACCGCCCAGGAGCTGGCCACGGCTGTAGAGGAACTGGACCGGCCGATGGTGGTGCTGCTGTGGAACAACGACGCCCTCGGGCAGATCCGCGATGACATGCTCGGCCTGAACATCGAGCCGGTCGGCGTGCTGCCGCGTAACCCGGACTTCATCGGCCTGGCCCGTGCCTTTGGTTGCGCGGTGCGCCAGCCGCGTGATCTGGACGCGCTGCAGGCCGACTTGGCCAGCGGTTTCGCCACACCCGGCGTGACCTTCATCGAACTCAAACACACCTGCGTCTGTTAAGCCGCGAACAACCAAAAGAACAAGAGAAACCCACATGCCATTTCGCCGTACACTTCTGGCCGCATCCCTCGCCCTGCTGATCACCGGCCAAGCCCCACTGTATGCCGCCCCCCCGCTGTCGATGGACAACGGTACCAACGCCCTGACCGCGCAAAACAGCAATGCCTGGGTCGAAGTCAGCGCCAGCGCCCTGCAGCACAACATCCGCACGCTGCAGGCCGAGCTGGCCGGCAAGTCCAAGCTGTGCGCCGTGCTCAAGGCCGATGCCTATGGCCACGGTATCGGCCTGGTAATGCCATCGATCATCGCCCAGGGCGTGCCCTGCGTGGCGGTGGCCAGCAACGAGGAGGCCCGCGTGGTCCGCGCCAGTGGCTTCACCGGGCAACTGGTGCGGGTACGCCTGGCCAGCCTCAGCGAGCTGGAAGATGGCTTGCAGTACGACATGGAAGAGCTGGTGGGCAGCGCGGAATTTGCCCGCCAGGCCGATGCCATCGCCGCGCGCCATGGCAAGACCTTGCGCATTCACATGGCGCTCAACTCCAGCGGCATGAGCCGCAACGGGGTGGAGATGGCCACCTGGTCCGGCCGTGGCGAAGCGCTGCAGATTACCGACCAGAAGCACCTCAAGCTGGTCGCGCTGATGACCCACTTCGCCGTCGAAGACAAGGACGATGTCCGCAAGGGCCTGGCGGCCTTCAACGAGCAGACCGACTGGTTGATCAAGCACGCGAAGCTCGACCGCAGCAAGCTCACCCTGCACGCCGCCAACTCGTTCGCTACGCTGGAGGTGCCGGAAGCGCGCCTGGACATGGTACGAACGGGGGGCGCGCTGTTCGGCGACACCCTGCCGGCGCGCACCGAGTACAAGCGTGCGATGCAGTTCAAATCGCACGTGGCTGCGGTGCACAGCTATCCGGCTGGCAACACCGTGGGCTATGACCGCACCGTCACCCTGGCCCGTGATTCGCGTCTGGCCAACATTACGGTCGGGTACTCCGACGGCTACCGCCGGGTATTCACCAACAAGGGCCATGTGCTGATCAACGGCCACCGTGTGCCGGTGGTGGGCAAGGTGTCGATGAACACGCTGATGGTCGATGTCACCGACTTCCCTGATGTGAAGGGGGGCAACGAAGTGGTGCTGTTCGGCAAGCAGGCCGGGGGCGAAATTACCCAGGCCGAGATGGAAGAAATCAACGGCGCGTTGCTCGCCGACCTGTACACCGTGTGGGGCAGTTCCAACCCGAAGATCCTCGTCGACTGAAACCGCCAAAGAAGGGAGATTGCCATGCGCTACGCCAAGCTCACCCAACGCATCGCCGGCGACGGGGCTGCGGCCTGGGACATCCACTACCGCGCCCTTGCGCTGCAGGCCGAGGGCAAGGACATCCTGCTGCTGTCGGTGGGTGACCCGGACTTCGACACCCCCGCGCCTATCGTCGAGGCGGCCATCGACAGCCTGCGCGCTGGCCATACCCATTACGCCGATATACGCGGCAAGCTGGCGCTGCGCCAGGCCATCGCCAACCGTCACCGGCAGCGCAGTGGCCAGGCGGTGAGCGTCGACCAGGTGACCGTGCTGGCGGGCGCCCAGTGCGCGCTGTTCTGCGTGGCCCAGTGCATACTCGACCCAGGCGATGAGGTGATCGTTGCCGAACCGATGTATGTCACTTACGAGGCCGTGTTCGGCGCCTGTGGCGCCAAGGTGGTACCGGTACCGGTCAAGCCCGAGAATGGCTTTCGCGTGTGCCCGCGTGACGTCGCCGAGCGCATTACCCCTCGCACCCGCGCCTTGGCGCTGAACAGCCCGCACAACCCTTCGGGGGCGAGCCTGCCGCGCGCCACCTGGGAGGCGCTGGCCGAACTGTGCATTGCCCATGATCTGTGGCTGATCTCTGACGAGGTCTACAGCGAGCTGCTGTATGAAGGCGAGCATGTCAGCCCCGGCAGCCTGCCGGGCATGGCCGAGCGCACTGCAACGTTGAACAGCCTGTCCAAATCGCATGCCATGACCGGCTGGCGCATGGGGTGGGTGGTCAGCTCGACAGCACTGGCCACGCATCTGGAAAACCTCGCCCTGTGCATGCTCTACGGCTTGCCGGACTTCGTCCAGGATGCCGCCGTGGTGGCGCTGGAGCAGCCGTTGCCCGAGCTGGACGCCATGCGCGAAGCCTACCGCGAGCGGCGCGATCTGGTGTGCGAGCAGCTGGCCGGCTGCCCGGGCCTCAAGGCATTGAAGCCCGATGGTGGCATGTTCGTGATGGTCGACATCCGTGAAACCGGCCTTAGCGCCCAGGCTTTCGCCGACTACCTGTTGGACAGCCAAGGCGTGTCGGTGCTCGCCGGCGAGGCATTCGGCCCGAGCGCTGCCGGGCATATCCGCCTGGGCCTGGTGCTGGGCAATGAGGCGCTGGCCGATGCCTGCCAGCGCATCGCCCGCTGCGCCGGCGAGCTGATGCAGGGGCAGACCGATGCGTGAGTATGCACGGCTGTACATCGACGGGGCCTGGCAGGTGCCGAGCGGGCAGGGCATGGCCGAGGTGATCGACCCCGCCAGCGAGCAGGCCATCGGCCGTGTGCCGCTGGGGGACGAGGCCGATGTCGAACGGGCGGTGATGGCGGCGCGCAGGGCCTTCCATAGCTGGTCGCGCGCACCTTCCAGCGTACGCGCAGGGTACATCCGGGCATTGGCCACGCAGCTGAAAAACCGTGTGGCGGAAATGGCAGCGGTCATCACCGACGAGTTGGGCATGCCGGTGCAGTGGTGCCAGGCGGTGCAAGTCGAAGGCCCGATTGCCGGGTTGGAGCAATACGCCGAACTGGCCGGGCTGATGGACGAGGTGCGCGAAGTCGGCAACTCGTTGGTGTACCGCGATGCTGTTGGCGTGTGCGCATTCATCAACCCGTGGAACTACCCGCTGCACCAGATGATCGGCAAGCTGGGGCCAGCCCTGGCCGCGGGTTGTACGGTGGTGGTCAAGCCCAGCCAGGAAACACCGCTGCACGCGTTCCTGCTGGCCGATATGATCGAGGCCATTGGCCTGCCGGCGGGTGTGTTCAACCTGGTCAGCGGCCCGGGGGCCAAGGTCGGCGAGGCGCTGGCCCGGCACCCGCAGGTGGACATGGTGTCGTTTACCGGTTCCACCGGCGCCGGGGTCAGGGTGTCGCAGGCAGCAGCACCGACGGTAAAGCGGGTATGCCTGGAACTGGGCGGCAAGTCGCCGCTGCTGATTACCGCCGACGCTGACCTGCAGGCTGCGGTGCGCCATGGCGTGCAGGACGTGATGATCAACTCGGGGCAGACCTGCACGGCGCTGACCCGCATGCTGCTGCCGGCCAGCCGCTATGCCGAGGCGCTGGACATTGCCCAGGCCGAGACCCGTGCATTGGTCATGGGCGACCCGCGTGACCCGGCCAGCTTCCTTGGGCCAATGTGTTCTGCAGGCCAGCGGCGCACGGTGCTTGACTATGTCCGCCTGGGTCAGGAGGAAGGCGCGCGGGTGTTGTGCGGCGGTGATCACGGCGGCATCGAGCGCGGGTTCTACGTGGCGCCGACATTGTTCGCCGACGTCGACAACCGCATGCGCATCGCCCAGGAGGAAATCTTTGGCCCGGTCCTGTGCCTGATCCCGTATGCCGATGAAGCCCAGGCACTGGCCCTGGCCAATGACTCGCCATTTGGCTTGTCCAGTGCAGTGTGGGCCGGCAGCCGCGAGCAGGGCCTGGCTCTGGCGCGGGAGATACGGGCCGGGCAGTGCTTCATCAACGGTGGCGCGTTCAACTACCAGGCACCGTTCGGGGGCTACAAGCAGTCGGGCAACGGCCGTGAGTGGGGCGAGGAAGGCCTGGCGGAGTTCGTCGAGGTGAAAGCCGTACAGTGCTGAGCCACCGCTGCAGCACAACTTGTTTTGTGTAAGGAGAATGTTTGTGAATGTACTGATCGTCCACGCTCACCCCGAACCGCAATCGTTCACCGCTGCCCTGCGAGATCAGGCTGTGGAAACCTTCCGTGCCCAAGGTCATCAGGTGCAGGTCAGTGACTTGTACGCCATGGGCTGGAACCCGGTGGCCAGTGCCGATGACTTTACCCAGCGCGAGAACCCCGAGTACCTCGTGTATGCGCTGGAGCAGCGTCAGGGCGTCAAGCGCGGTGCCATTGCCGCAGATATCCAGCAGGAGCTGGACAAGCTGTTGTGGGCCGATCTGCTGGTGTTGAACTTCCCGATCTTCTGGTTCTCGGCCCCGGCCATGCTCAAGGGCTGGATCGACCGGGTGCTGGTGTCGGGGGTGTGCTATGGCGGCAAGCGCTTCTACGACCAGGGCGGCTTGGCCGGCAAGAGGGCGCTGGTGACCGTGACCCTGGGCGGGCGCGAGCACATGTTTGGCGATGGCGCGATTCACGGGCCGCTGGAAGACATGCTGCGGCCGATCCTGCGGGGCACGCTGGCCTATGTCGGGTTCGAGGTGCTGCCGCCGTTCGTGGCGTGGCATGTGCCTTACATCAGTGCTGCTGCGCGGCAGGACTTTCTGCAGCAATACCGGCAGCGTCTGGAGCAGCTCTCGGACGACCAGCCACTGGTGTTCCCGCGCCTGGCGCAGTTCGATGAAGCGTTGTACCCGCTGACGTGACCTTTCTCCTGTACTGAGCACTGGGGCCGCGTTGCGGCCCTTTCGCGACACAAGGCCGCTCCCACAGGATTACCGCCAGCTTCGAAGGCTGCGCCGTCCTTGTGGGAGCGGCCTTGTGTCGCGAAAGGGCTGCAAAGCAGCCCCAACATTTTGTCGGCATACGATGTTCTGCAAACCTTCCAGCGCCACCTGCCAAAAAGCGACCACCCACACATTCGGGGTATGTCACCCCTGGGCAAATCCACCGATAGTGAACCCATCGGCTCGATCCGGAGCACTCACACGATGGAGTTGCCATGCGCAAGGTACTGAAGGTGATTGGCGGTCTGCTGCTGGCGTCTGGCGCCAGCCTGGCCCAGGCGGCAGAGGTGGACAGCGCTAACACGTTACGGTTGTACAACTGGACCGACTACATCGGTGAAACCACCCTGGCCGACTTCGAGAAGGCCACCGGCATCAAGGTCATCTACGACACCTTCGATGGCTACGAAACCGTGCAGACCAAACTGCTCACCGGCCGTTCCGGCTACGATCTGGTCATGCTCAACGCCTCGCTGGTCCCCCCGCTGATCAGCGCCGGCGTGTTCCAGGCACTGGACAAGCAGCAACTCCCTAGCTGGCAAAACCTCGATCAGCAGGTGGTCAACAATCTGCAGGGCTACGACCCTGGCCTGAAGTACTCGGCGCCCTACACCTGGGGCAGCTCGGGGGTAACCTACAACGTCGACAAGATCACCGCGCGCATGCCCGACGCGCCGATCGGTTCGCTGGCCATGCTGTTCGACCCTAAGATCGTCTCGCGCTTCGCCGACTGCGGCGTCACCCTGATGGACGCGCCCACTGAGGTCATTCCGCTGGCCCTGCAGTACCTGGGCAAGGACCCGCGCAGCGCGTCGCCTGCCGACCTCAAGGCGGCCGAGCAACTGCTGCTGGGTATCCGCCCCTACATTCGCAAGTTCGATTCGGTGAATTACCTCACCAGCCTGCCCAACGGCGATGTCTGCCTGGCGCTGACCTGGTCCGGTGACTACGCCACCGCCCAGGCCCGCGCGGTGGAAGCGAAGAAGGACATCAAACTGTCGTTCTTCATCCCCCAGGAAGGTTCGCTGATCTGGTTCGACAACCTGTACATCCCCAAGGATGCGCCGCACGCGGCCAACGCCCACCGCTTCATCGAGTTTCTGCTGCAGCCGCAGACCATGGCCAAGGTCACTGACTACATCCACTACGCCAACAGCAACGCCGCCGCCACCGCGCTGGTGCGTGACGACATCCGCCAGGACCCGGCCATCTACCCCGACGCACAAACCCGTGAGCGCCTGTTCGCGCAGAAAACCCAGAGCCCCAAGGACATGCGCGCCATCACCCGGGTCTGGAGCACGGTCAAGACCGGTTTCTGAACACTGCCCAAACATTCTCGCCAAGGAGCTGCCCATGGCCACCCCAAGCAAAGCATTCGCTATCGCCCACGACCCGCTGGTGGAGGCCGACAAGGCCCACTACATGCACGGCTACCATGTGTTCGACGAGCACCGCGAGCAAGGTGCGTTGAACATCGTCGCCGGTGAGGGCGCCTACATTCGTGACACCCACGGCAACCGCTTCCTTGATGCCGTCGGCGGCATGTGGTGCACCAACATCGGCCTGGGCCGCGAGGAAATGGCCCTGGCCATCGCAGACCAGGTGCGCCAGCTGGCGTATTCCAACCCGTTCTCCGACATGGCCAACGACGTGGCCATCGAACTGTGCCAGAAGCTTGCGCAGCTGGCGCCGGGCGACTTGAACCATGTGTTCCTCACCACCGGCGGCTCGACCGCTGTCGACACCGCCTACCGGCTGATCCAGTACTACCAGAACTGCCGCGGCAAGCCACACAAGAAGCACATCATCGCCCGCTACAACGCCTACCACGGCTCTACCACCCTGACCATGTCGATCGGCAACAAGGCCGCCGACCGGGTGCCGGAGTTCGACTATCACCACGACCTGATCCACCACGTCTCCAACCCCAACCCGTACCGTGCCCCGCACGACATGGACGAGGCCGAACTCCTCGACTACCTGGTGGCCGAGTTCGAGGACAAGATCCTGTCGCTGGGTGCCGACAACGTGGCGGCGTTCTTCGCCGAGCCGATCATGGGCTCGGGCGGGGTGATCATTCCGCCCGAGGGCTACTTCCAGCGCATGTGGCAGCTGTGCCAGACCTACGACATCCTGTTCGTCGCCGACGAAGTGGTGACCTCGTTCGGGCGCCTGGGCACCTTCTTCGCCAGCGAGGAACTGTTTGGCGTCACCCCAGACATCATCACCACCGCCAAAGGCCTGACCTCGGCGTACCTGCCGCTGGGCGCGTGTATTTTTTCCGAGCGCATCTGGCAAGTGATTGCCGAGCCAGGCAAGGGTCGTTGCTTTACCCACGGGTTTACCTACAGCGGCCACCCGGTGTGCTGCACGGCGGCGCTGAAGAACATCGAGATCATCGAGCGCGAGCAACTGCTCGATCATGTCAACGACGTGGGGGGTTACCTTGAGCAACGCTTGCAGAGCCTGCGCGATCTGCCGCTGGTGGGGGATGTGCGCTGCATGAAGCTGATGGCCTGTGTCGAGTTCGTCGCCAACAAGGCCAGCAAGGCACTGTTCGCCGATGAGGTGAACATCGGCGAACGCATCCACAGCAAGGCGCAGGAAAAAGGGTTGCTGGTGCGCCCGATCATGCACCTGAACGTGATGTCGCCACCGTTGATCATCACCCATGCGCAGGTGGACGAGATCGTCGAGACCCTGCGCCAGTGCATCCTCGAAACCGCGCGTGAACTCACGGCGCTTGGCCTGTACCAAGGCCGATGAACCTGGCGCAAAGGGCTGTGCGCGGGCGTGCCTGGCAGGCTAGACTGCCGGGCATGACCCAGGCCTCCCCCGATACCCCGCTTACCCTCACAATGGGCGCGCTGCAGCAGTGGCACGTGGCGTTGCAGCGCGCCCTGGCCCATGGCGAAACCCCCGAGGCGCTGGAGTATGTGGCCGCTGCCATCGGCCAGTTGGTGCAGGTGGAGTCAATGATGATCAGCCTTGAGTGCCAGGGGCGGGCACCGCAGTTGCTGTACCAGCAAGGCATTCCCGAACGGCATCGGGCCGCCGTGCTGGAGCGCTATTTCAGCGCCGGCTACCTGCTGGACCCTTTCTGCCTTGCCGTGCAAAGCGGCCTGGCCGAAGGCTTCTACCACCTGCAGGAAATCGCCCCCGACAACTTCTTCGACAGCGACTACTACAAGGCTTATTACCTGGGTACAGGTTGCAGTGAAGACAGCTACTACATCGTCGACCTCAGCGCAGGCCGCAAGCTGTCGCTGAGCCTGTTCCAGGGCTGCAGCGGCACGCGCCTGAGCGCCGGGCAGGTCGACCTGTTGCGTGCGCTGGAGCCGATGGTGCGCGAATTGCTGGGGCGCTATGCCCGGCACAAGCTGGAACCGGGCGCTGCATCAACCGAGCGCGGCAGCCTGCAGGCAGCGTTCGACAGCTTTGGCTGCCAGGTGCTGACCGACCGCGAGCGGGAAGTGGCGCACATGATCCTGCGCGGGCACTCGGTGAAATCTACTGCGCAGGAGCTGGGTATCTCGCCGGAGACCGTGCGCATGCACCGCAAGAACCTGTACATGAAGCTTGAGATCAACTCGCAATCGGAGTTGTTTGCACGGTTTATCGACTGGTTACGCGGTGATCATTTGCCGATGATTTTAGATTGACTGTCTTGAGCCCTGGCGATTCGCGTGTCGCAGCATGAAACAGCTCAATGGGAACATCCCTATACCGATGGGTATACGGGGCCGGCATAGCCAATAGGGCAGGGCTATACAGCCCCTGTGGGCATGGTGTGTTCATAGGGCCTGTTGCTCGATCAACGCCAGGCACCGCTGCACGATCGGGCTCACATCACCTTTGCGCCGGCTGAGGATGATGGGGCTGACGGCGCCGCTATCAAGCAGGCCGACATACTCGATATCGGTACGGTGCTGCTGCTGTACCGATGCCGGCACCAGAGTCACGCCGACGCCAACCGCTACCAGGCCGATGGCGGTCTGCAGTTCGTTGGCCCATTGGCTGACACGAATGCTCATGCCGTGGTGGGCGAACAGCGCCAGCACGTGGTCGGCATAGCTGGGCCGGGGATTGGCCGGGTAGAGGATGAACGCTTCGCCAGCCAGCTGGGCCAGACTGAGCGGGCTGCCCGCCAGGGGGTGGCCCTTGGGCAGCACGGCCACCAGCGGGTCCTCGCACAGCACCTGCTGGTGAATCACCGGGTCGTCGATGCGAATGCGGCCGAAGCCAATGTCGATACGCCCGCTTTTCAGCGCCTCCACCTGTTGCAGTGTGGTCATCTCGTTCAGGCCCAGTTCCAGCTCGCTGTCCTGGCGCAGTTCGCGGATCAGCTCCGGCAGCACGGTGTACAGCGTCGAGGGCGCAAAACCGATGCCCAGCCACTGGCGCTGGCCCTGGCCGATGCGGCGGGTGTTGTCGCTGATGTTCTGCAACTGCTGCAGCACGGTGCAGGTCTGCTCGTAGAAGAAGCGGCCGGCTTCGGTCAGCCGCAGCGGACGTTCGCGCACCACCAGCAGGGTGCCGAGCTGGTCCTCCAGCTGGCTGATCTGCCGGCTCAGGGGTGGCTGGGCGATGTGCAGCAGCTCGGCGGCGCGGGTGAAGTTCAGGGTCTCGGCCAAGACTTTGAAGTAACGCAGGTGGCGCAGCTCCATCAGACCTCCAGGGTATGGTGGGAGATTCATTTGATATTGGACGGTCGTCAGGGTCTCGCGCAATCCTTCAACTATCAAGTAAACGCATCACTCGGGCCTACGACTGTAAGCCCGACCTGACGGGACCTGGCAACAATGACAAGCGCGCTGATTGAACACATAGATGCAATTATCGTCGATCTCCCGACCATTCGCCCGCACAAGCTGGCGATGCACACCATGCAGCAGCAGACCCTGGTGGTATTGCGACTGCGCTGCAGCGATGGTGTGGAAGGCATCGGTGAAGCCACCACCATCGGTGGCCTGGCGTATGGCTACGAAAGCCCCGAAGGCATCAAGGCGAACATCGACGCGTACCTCGCCCCGGCGCTGATCGGCCTGCCGGCAGACAACATCAATGCCGCCATGCTCAAGCTGGACAAGCTGGCCAAGGGCAACACCTTCGCCAAGTCCGGCATCGAAAGCGCCTTGCTCGACGCCCAGGGCAAACGCCTGGGCCTGCCGGTCAGCGAACTGCTGGGTGGCCGCGTACGTGACAGCCTGGAGGTGGCCTGGACCCTGGCCAGCGGCGACACCGCCCGCGACATCGCCGAAGCCCAGCACATGCTGGACATTCGCCGGCACCGGGTGTTCAAGCTGAAAATCGGCGCCAACCCGCTGGCGCAGGACCTCAAGCATGTGGTCGCGATCAAGCGCGAGCTGGGTGACAGCGCCAGCGTGCGGGTCGACGTCAATCAGTACTGGGACGAGTCCCAGGCCCTCCGCGCCTGCCAGGTATTGGGCGACAACGGCATCGACCTGATCGAGCAGCCGATCTCGCGCATCAACCGCGGTGGCCAGGTGCGCCTGAACCAGCGCAGCCCGGCACCGATCATGGCCGATGAGTCGATCGAAAGCGTCGAGGACGCCTTCAGCCTGGCCGCCGACGGCGCCGCCAGCATCTTCGCCCTGAAAATCGCCAAGAATGGTGGCCCGCGCGCGGTGCTGCGCACTGCACAGATCGCCGAGGCCGCTGGCATTGCCTTGTACGGCGGCACCATGCTCGAAGGTTCGATCGGCACCCTGGCTTCGGCCCACGCATTCCTCACCCTGCGCCAGCTCACCTGGGGTACAGAGCTGTTCGGGCCGCTGCTGCTGACCGAGGAGATCGTCAACGAGCCGCCGCAATACCGCGACTTCCAGCTGCACATCCCCCATACCCCAGGCCTGGGCCTGACGTTGGACGAAAAGCGCCTGGCGCGCTTCGCTCGTCGCTGACAAGCAAGGAGATAACCATGTTGTTCCACGTGAAGATGACCGTGAAGCTGCCGGTCGACATGGACCCGGCCAAGGCCGCCCAGCTCAAGGCCGATGAAAAGGAACTGGCCCAGCGCCTGCAGCGCGAAGGCACCTGGCGCCACCTGTGGCGCATTGCCGGGCATTACGCCAACTACAGCGTGTTCGATGTACCCAGCGTCGAGGCGTTGCATGACACGCTGATGCAGCTGCCGCTGTTCCCGTACATGGACATTGAGGTCGACGGCCTGTGTCGGCATCCCTCGTCTATTCACAGCGACGATCGCTGATTCGCACCTGTATGCCTGACAAGAACAATACGAGGTAAGCACGATGACCGTGAAAATTTCCCACACTGCCGACATTCAAGCCTTCTTCAACCGGGTGGCTGGCCTGGACCATGCCGAAGGAAACCCGCGCTTCAAGCAGATCATTCTGCGTGTGCTGCAAGACACCGCTCGCCTGGTCGAAGACCTGGACATCACCGAGGACGAGTTCTGGCACGCCGTGGACTACCTCAACCGCCTGGGCGGCCGTAACGAGGCAGGCCTGCTGGCTGCTGGCCTGGGCATCGAGCACTTCCTCGACCTGCTGCAGGATGCCAAGGATGCCGAAGCCGGCCTTGGCGGCGGCACCCCGCGCACCATCGAAGGCCCGTTGTACGTTGCCGGGGCGCCGCTGGCAGAGGGCGAAGTGCGCATGGACGACGGCACTGACCCAGGCGTGGTGATGTTCCTTCAGGGCCAAGTGTTCGATGCCGACGGCAAACCGTTGGCCGGTGCCACCGTCGACCTGTGGCACGCCAACACCCAGGGCACCTATTCGTACTTCGATTCGACACAGTCCGAGTTCAACCTGCGTCGGCGTATCATTACCGATGCCGAGGGCCGTTATCGCGCGCGCTCGATCGTGCCGTCGGGGTATGGCTGCGACCCGCAGGGGCCAACCCAGGAATGCCTGGACCTGCTCGGCCGCCATGGCCAGCGCCCGGCGCACGTGCACTTTTTCATCTCGGCACCGGGGCACCGCCACCTGACCACGCAGATCAACTTTGCGGGCGACAAGTACCTGTGGGACGACTTTGCCTATGCCACCCGTGACGGGCTGATCGGCGAACTGCGTTTTGTCGAGGATGCGGCGGCGGCGCGCGACCGCGGCGTGCAAGCAGAGCGCTTTGCCGAGTTGTCATTCGACTTCCGCTTACAGGGTGCCAAGTCGCCTGACGCCGAGGCGCGAAGCCATCGGCCGCGGGCGTTGCAGGAGGGCTGAGTTCAAGGTTATGTCACTGTGATTTTGCCTGGGGCTTTCCGTGCGGGGAGGTCCCGGGCTTTTTGTCGCCAGGGGCGGGTGATCTAGAATCGTCTTTTTGTTCAGGCCTCCCACACCATGCTCCCCATCGCGCTGCTGCCAACCACCCTCGACCAGGCTTCGCTGATCCGCAATCTCTACCAGTTCTATTGCTACGAGTCCTCCGACTGGGAGCAGGAGGACGTCGAGGCGGATGGCCGTTTCTACATCCACGAGGAGCACCTGCAACGCTACTGGCAGGACGACGGCTGGGGCGCGTATCTGGTGCTGGTGGACGGATTCATCGCCGGCTTCGTCCTGGTCGAGCGCAGCGAACTGCCTGGCATCGATGCGCAGGAACTTGCCGACCTGTTTATTTTGAAGAAGTACCGTCGCCAGGGCATCGGCCAAGCGGTGGCGTTGCAGTTGCTGAGTGGCGAGGGTGACTGGCTGCTGCGTTGCTACGCACAGGATCTGCCCGCCGTGGCTTTCTGCAATGCCGTGCTGGCGAGCCTGCCGCGGCCGGCGCAGGCTATCGCCTTGGGGGATGAGCCGGACTTGCTCAATTTCCTGGTGACCGGCACCCGCCATTGAGGGGGCGCCTTTTCGTTGGTGCGGATAAGGGATAGCGCCATTTTTGTGATGTGCTTCACAAAATGCTCACGAGCGGCATAATGCCACCATTGCTTTCCAAGACCCGGCCGCCGCTTGCCGGGGTCCCTTTTCATGCGCTTCGAAGGTTCAGGTAAAGTTCATGTCGCTCGCAGCAAACTCCGACATCATGTACCGGCTGTTGATCCAGAGCGTGGTGGATTATGCCATCTACCTGCTCACCCCTGAAGGTATCGTCGCCAACTGGAACCCCGGCGCCCAGCGCGCCAAGGGGTACCGTGCCGAGGAAATCGTCGGCCAGCATTACTCGTTGTTCTACACCGATGCCGAGCGCGTAGCCGGGTTGCCGGCGCTAAACCTGGAGCAGGCGCGCAGCACCGGACGCTTTGAAGAAACGGGCGCACGCCTGCGCAAGGACGGGACGGTCTTCCACGCCCATGTGGTCATCGAAGCGGTGTACGACGATGCCGGGCAACTGGTGGGTTTCGCCAAGGTCACCCGCGACATTTCCGAACGCCACCGCCAGGAGCTCGAACTGCTGCAGGCCAAAGAGCTGGCCGAGCAGTACAGCCAGGAAATGGCCAAGCTTTCGCAGTTTCTCGATTCGGTGATTGCCAACATTCCCGCGAGCGTCATCGTCCAGGACCTGGAAAGCCAGCGCATCCTGTTGGCCAACCAGCAGGCCGAACGCCTGTTCGGCGGGCCGCAGCGCAGCATGATCGGCCAGTTGCCCAAGGAATGCCTGGCGCCGGCTGCCGGTGACTACCTGGAGCAGCAGTTCGTGCGGGGTGCCCGCAGCACCAAGGGACACGCCGCCGAAACGCGCGTCGAGACCGCCCGTGGCCCTCGCACCCTGCGCAGCCGTACCCTGCTCAGCCAGAGCCGCGAGGGGCAGGCCGATTACGTGCTGTTCGTGGCTGAAGACGCCACCGAAGAGCTGGCCGCCCATGCGCAGATCCATCACATGGCGCACCATGACGCGCTCACCGGGCTGCCCAACCGTACGCTGTTCCACGAACGGCTACGCCAGGCCCTGTTGCGCGGCAGCGAAAACGCCAAGCTGACGGCTGCCCTGTGCCTGGACCTGGACAACTTCAAGAACATCAACGACTCCCTTGGCCATGCCTTTGGTGACAAGCTGCTACGCGAGTTGGGCAAGCGTCTGCGCCGCGAACTGCGTGAGCACGACACCTTGGCCCGCCTGGGGGGCGACGAGTTCGCCGTGGTGCTGACGGGCCTGGAGGGGCGGGAGGCCGCGTGTAATACCGCGCAGCGCCTGATCAAGGCCATCAGCCCGCCATTCCAGATCGAAGGGCATCAGTTCGTAGTGGGGGTGAGCATCGGCATCGCCATCGCGCCTGATGACAATGACCAGGCAGAGCAACTGTTGGGTTACGCCGACATGGCCCTGTACCAAGCCAAGCGTAACGGCCGTAATCGTTATGAATGCTTTGATGTCGAACTGGACGTTGCCGCCCGTCAGCGCCGCCTGGTGGAAACCGACCTGCGCACAGCGCTGCACCTGGGGCAGTTGCAGCTGCACTACCAGCCGGTAGTCGATCATCAGACCAGCAGCGTTACCGGTTATGAGGCGCTGCTGCGCTGGGAACACCCGACCCGTGGCATGGTCATGCCGATGGACTTCATCCCCATTGCCGAAGAAACCGGGTTGATCCACGAGCTGGGCAACCGTGCGCTGAATCTGGCTTGCCAGGAGGCGGCCAGTTGGGACAGTGAGCAGACGGTGTCGGTCAACCTGTCGGCGGTGCAGTTCAAGAACGGCGATCTGGTGCATACCGTCGCCCTCGCGCTGGCCGACTCGGGCCTGCCGCCGCAGCGGCTGGAGCTGGAAATTACCGAGTCGGTACTGCTGGGCAACAGCGAGGAAAACGTGCGCACCTTGCGCGCGCTGAAAGACCTGGGCGTGTCCATTTCACTGGATGACTTTGGTACCGGCTACTCATCGTTGGGTTACCTGCGTTCGTTCCCGTTCGACCGGATCAAGATCGACAAGTCGTTCGTGCATGACATGTGCGACAGCCGCGAGGCCATGTCGATCATTCGCGCCATTACCGAGCTGTCCAACAGCCTGATGATCAAGACCACGGCCGAAGGCGTGGAGTCGGAGGAGCAGATGCGCCGGCTCGCGGCGGAAGGCTGTTCGCACTTCCAGGGCTACTTTTACGGGCGGCCGGCACCGGCGAGCGAGCGGTTGAAGCAGGTCATCACGCAAGCATAATGGTTTGCGCGGCCCCTGGCAGGCGCGGCCTCAGCTGTTCCAGTCCGGGGCAAACGGCGGGCTAACCACGCGCTGGTCTTTCGGCAGTCCGGCAATGGCTGCGCGGTCTTCGTCATCCAGCGGCACGGTCAACGCAGCCAGGTTGGCCAGCTGGTTTTCGCGGCTGCTGGCTTTGGGGATCGCCGCCACGCCGTCCTGGTCCAGCAGCCATTTCAGCGCGACCTGGCTGGGCAGTACGCCATGCTTGCGGGCAATCGCCTGGATCACCGGCTGCGCCGCTGCCTGGCCGCGTGCCAGCGGGGTGTAGGCGGTGAGCAACAGGTCATGGCTGCGAGCGAAGTCGAGTAGCGGTTGCTGGCTGAGCAGAACATGGTATTCCACCTGGATCGCCGACAACGGCGCGCCCAGGGTTTCCACCACCTGGCGCAGTAACCCCAACGGGAAGTTGGCCACGCCAATGTGGCGCGCCTTGCCTTCGTCACGCAGGGCTACCAAGGTGTCGATGCTGCGGGCCAGGTCCCAGTCTTTGCCTGGCCAGTGGATGTGGAACAGGTCGACCTGTTCGGTACCCAGCGCACGCAGGCTGTCTTCCAGCGACTGACGCATGGCGTTGGGCTCCAGGCGGTCCCACCAGACCTTCGTGGTCAGGTGGATCTGCTCGCGTGGCACGTCGCTGTCGCGCAGCGCCTGGCCAACGGCTGCTTCGTTTTCGTAGGCGGTGGCAGTGTCGATATGCCGGTAACCCACGTCCAGTGCCTGGCGCACGGCCTGGGTGCATTCACTGCCGGTCATTGGCCAGGTGCCCAGGCCGATGGCGGGCAGGTCCAGGCCGGTGCGGGTGCTGAGCCTTTGCATGTAAATTCCTTGTAGGGTGGGCAGGGGTCGGTCGATGGTCGGCGATCGACAGTGCACGGGCCATGCTTACAAGGTGAAAAGTGGTCGATCACCGAACAGAAATTGCACTTGGCCGGGGCAAGCGGCAAATGAACTTCCTTATGCTGCGGCATCTCTTCTAGAATCCCAGCTGTTACATCCGCCAGGCGATGCCTGCGCGGTCTTCCTTGGGCGGGGCATGTTGCCGCGCCGTCATCGAGAGAGCCATGAGTTCCAGCACACCGCTGTCCGGCGTCAACCAACCCCTGCGTGGCATCGCTTTGGTGGTGGTGGCGACGTTCCTGTTCGCCAGCCACGATGCCTTGTCCAAATTCCTGGGTGGCCTGTACCCGATAGTCATGGTGGTATGGGCGCGTTATGTGGTGCACACGTTGCTGATGGCCGGTATCTTCCTGCCCAAGTCTGGGCTCAATGTATTGCGCACACGTCGGCCGGTACTGCAGACCTTGCGGGCCCTGAGCCTGCTGAGCACCAGCCTGCTGTTCACGACCGGTTTGCAATACCTGCCACTGGCCGAGGCCACGGCCGTCAACTTCCTTGCCCCGGTGCTGGTCACCGCGCTGTCGGCGCCGCTGCTCAAAGAGCGAGTGACAGTGGGGCAGTGGGTGGCGGTGGTCATGGGCTTTATCGGCGTGCTGGTGGTGGTGCACCCGGGTGGGGCGATGTTTACCCCGGCCATTCTGTATCCGTTCGGCTCGGCGTTGGGCTTCTGCTTCTATCAGTTGCTGACGCGCATTCTGGCGGCGCATGACAGCCCGACCACCAGCAACTTCTACGCGGGGCTGTGCAACACCTTGGCAATGAGTGCCCTGGTGCCGTTCTTCTGGGAGGTGCCGCGCTGGGACCATGCCCTGTTGATGCTGGCACTGGGCGGCTTTGGCATGACTGCGCACCTGCTACTGACCCAGGCCTTCCGCCATGCAGCGCCGGCGTTGCTGGCGCCGTTCAGCTATTGCCAGATCGTGTTTGCCGGGTTGCTTGGCTTCGTGGTGTACAGCCAGGTGCCGGATACCCTGAGCCTGGTGGGGATTTTGGTGATCTGCCTCAGTGGGCTTGGCGCAGCGTGGATGCAGCGCAGCAAATAGCAGCTGCGTACTTCAGGCTTTACGGCCGGTAGCAATAGCGTTGTGCTGCGAAGCGGGCATCACGGCGTGGCCATGAACTGCAGGATGCGGTCGCGCAGCCAGCGCTCGGCGGGGTCGTTGTCCTGGGCGCCGCTCCAGACCATCGACAGCTCGGCCTCGGTGATGTCGAACGGCGCTGGGTCGGCGCGCAGGCTGCCGTCGTCGGCGAGGGCACAAGCGGCATAGTCCGGCACCGTGGCGATCAGCTCGGTGTTGCGCAGCAGGGCGCGCAGGCTACCGAACTGGGGCACCGCCAGCACCACCTTGCGGCAACGACCGATGCGTGCCAGGTCGAGGTCGATGTTGCCGCTCATGTCACCGGAAAACGACACCATTACGTGCGGGCGGGCGCAGTATTCGTCGAGGGTCAGCGGCCCCGGGCGGTCGTCGGCGCGCAGCACCCGTACACCGATGTCGCGCAGCTTGCGGCGCTTGGCGGTGGCCGGCAGGTCGGTGGTATAGCTCACACCTACCGAGATCTCGCCGCTGGCCAGAAGGCCCGGCATCAGCAGGAAATTGGCCCGCCGCACTACCACGCTAATGGCGGGGGCTTCTTCACGCAGGGCCTGCAGCAGGGCCGGAAACAGGCCGAACTCGGCATCGTCAGAAAGGCCCAGGCGGAACACGTTGCAGCTGTTGGCCGGGTCGAACTCGCGGGCGCGGCTGATGGCGGCGGAAATCACGTCCATGGCCGGGCCCAGTTCAGCAAAGATCTGCATGGCCCGTGGGGTGGGTTCCATGGCCCGGCCGCTGCGGATCAGCAGCGGGTCGTCGAACAGCTCGCGCAGGCGGGCGAGGGCGGCGCTGACGGTGGATTGGGTGATAAACAGCTTTTCACCCACGCGGGTCAGGTTGCGTTCGATCATCAGGGCTTCGAACAGTACCAGCAGGTTCATGTCGACGCGGCGCAGGTCATTGCGGTTCATGAGGGCTCGGCGTCCTGGGCAAAGGGTATGGCTGTGTATTGAAGCAGGGTGCAGGGCCCTGTGCCTTGTATGGATGTGCCGGCCTTATCGCGGGCTTGACCGCGATGAGGCCGATACAGGCCTGCGCCTGACAGAGTCAGCCTATCAGGCTCCAACAGCCACTCTATTAGAACTCTGCCCAAGCTCGGCTAGTCTTTCACGTGGCCCCGCGAATTCCGCGACAGGGCAGCGCGTCAGCACCTGCGTGCAAGACCGTGTCCCCCCGCCGTGACAGCTTCGCAAGCCCCGTGTACACCTGATGAGGGGTAGTACGAGCCCACCCGCTCGGCTGAAAGAACACTGGCATAGACCGGAAATCTGGATAACCGACCCAAAGGTACCCGCAGATGTCGAACGAATCGAAATGCCCGTTCCATCAAACCGCAGGTGGCGGCACCACCAACCGTGACTGGTGGCCTGACCAGCTCAACCTGAGAATTCTTCACCAGCATTCCTCCAAGTCCAGCCCCGACCCGGACTTCGACTATGCCAAGGCGTTCAAGAGCCTCGACTTCCAGGCCCTGAAGAAAGACCTGACTGCCCTGATGACCGACTCGCAGGATTGGTGGCCGGCCGACTTTGGCCACTACGGCCCGCTGTTCATCCGCATGGCCTGGCACAGCGCGGGCACCTACCGCATTGGTGATGGCCGCGGTGGTGCGGGCTCTGGCCAGCAACGCTTCGCCCCGCTCAACAGCTGGCCGGACAACGTCAGCCTGGACAAGGCCCGGCGCCTGCTGTGGCCGATCAAGCAGAAATACGGCAACAAGATTTCCTGGGCCGACCTGATCGTACTCACCGGTAATGTTGCCCTCGAGTCCATGGGCTTCAAGACCTTCGGCTTCTCCGGCGGGCGTGCCGATGTGTGGGAGCCGGACGAAGACGTGTACTGGGGGTCGGAAAAGGTCTGGTTGGGCGGCGATACCCGTTACGGCAAGGAACAGGTCAAGGCGCAACCGCCGGGGCAGGGTGACCTGGTGGCCGAGCCGGCCAAGCATGGTGAAGAGCAGAATCGCGACCTGTCGGCCGAGCGTAACCTGGAAAACCCGCTGGCCGCCGTGCAGATGGGCCTGATCTACGTGAACCCGGAAGGCCCGGAAGGTAACCCCGACCCCGTGGCCTCGGGCAAGGACATCCGTGAAACCTTTGGCCGCATGGCCATGAACGATGAAGAAACCGTGGCCTTGATCGCCGGTGGTCACGCGTTCGGCAAGACCCATGGTGCCGGCCCCGCCGACAACGTCGGCCCCGAGCCGGAAGCGGCAGGCCTGGAGATGCAGGGCCTGGGCTGGCACAACACGTTTGGCTCCGGCAAAGGCGGGGATACCATCACCAGCGGCCTGGAAGTGACCTGGACCTCCACCCCGACCCGGTGGGGCAACGAGTACCTGAATAACCTGTTCGACTTTGAGTGGGAGCTGACCAAAAGCCCGGCCGGCGCGCACCAGTGGCGGCCGAAAGACGGCAAAGGCGCAGGCACGGTGCCCGATGCACACGATCCCGGTAAAAAGCACGCACCGTCTATGTTGACCTCCGACCTGGCATTGCGTTTCGACCCCATTTACGAGCCAATCGCTCGCCGCTTCAAAGAAAACCCTGACCAGCTGGCGGATGCTTTTGCCCGTGCATGGTACAAGCTGATCCACCGCGACATGGGCCCGCTGGCGCGCTATCTGGGCCCGGAAATGCCCAATGAAGAGTTGCTGTGGCAAGACCCGTTGCCCAAGGCTGACCCATCCACGATCAGCGAGCAAGACATCGCGACCCTCAAGTCCAGGATACTGGCCTCGGGTTTGAGCGTGGGCGAACTGGTCTCCACCGCCTGGGCATCCGCGTCGACCTTCCGCGGCTCCGACAAGCGCGGTGGTGCCAACGGCGCACGTTTGCGCTTGGCGCCACAGAAGGACTGGGCTGCAAACCAGGGCGTGGACAAGGTGCTGGCGGCATTGGAGAAGATCCAGGGCGAGTTCAACAACGGCGGCAAAAAGGTTTCCCTGGCCGACCTGATCGTGCTGGCCGGTACCGCGGCAGTCGAAAAAGCTGCCAAGGATGCGGGTTACAGCGGCAGCGTAGGGTTCCGCCCGGGCCGAGTCGATGCGTCCCAGGAGCAGACCGACGTCGAGTCGTTCGCCGTGCTGGAACCGCTGGCCGATGGCTTCCGCAACTTCACCAAGGCACGCTACAGCGTCAAGGCCGAGAAACTGTTGCTGGACAAGGCGCAGTTGCTGACCCTGACCGCGCCGGAGCTGACCGTGCTGATCGGTGGCCTGCGGGTGCTCGGTGCCAACCATGGTGGCAGCAACCTCGGCGTGTTCACCGACAAGCCGGGGACGCTGAGCAACGACTTCTTCCGCAACTTGCTGGATATGAGCGTGGAGTGGAAACCGACCTCGGCGGACAACGAAACCTTCGAAGGCCGCGACCGCAAGACCGGGCAGGTGAAGTGGAGCGGTAGCCGGGTCGATCTGGTGTTCGGTTCGCATGCCCAGTTGCGGGCGTTGAGCGAGGTGTATGGCAGCAGTGATGGGGGTGACAAGTTTGTCCGCGACTTTGTGGCCGCCTGGCAGAAGGTCATGGAGCTTGACCGCTTTGATTTGAAATAGCGTTGCCTGGCGGGGGGCGCGCTCAGCGCCCCCTTGGCCAGTGGTTATCCCGCCAATTCCAGGTCGGATAGATACAAAAGTGTCCTCGTCGGTTCTGTTGCAATGCTTCTCAGGCGGCCGGCCTGAACAGCGTGCTCACAACGACAAGGAACCCCGACCATGCAAATGCCCAAGACCCTGAAAATCCGCAATGGCGACAAGGTACAACCAACCTTCTCCGCTCAGGAATACGCTGCTCGCCACGCCCGGCTGCGGGCCTATATGGCCGAGCAGGACATTGAGGCGGCAATCTTCACCTCGTATCACAACGTCAACTATTACAGCGATTTCCTTTACTGCTCGTTCGGCCGCCCTTATGCGCTGGTGATCACCCAGGACAAGGTGGTCTCGATCAGCGCCAATATCGACGGCGGGCAACCCTGGCGGCGCACGGTGGGCACTGACAACATCGTCTACACCGACTGGCAGCGCGACAACTATTTCGTCGCCATCCAGCAGGCGTTGCCGCTGGCCTCGCGCATCGGCGTGGAGTACGACCACCTGAACCTGCAGAACCACGGCAAATTCGCCGCCTGCTACCCCAAGGCCGAGCTGGTGGACATCGCTGCGCCGTGCATGCGTATGCGCATGATCAAGTCGGCCGAGGAGCAGGCGCTTATCCGTCACGGTGCACAGGTGGCCGACATCGGCGGGGCGGCAGTGGTCGAGGCCCTGCGTGAGCAGGTGCCCGAGTACGAGGTGGCACTGCATGCCACCCAGGCGATGGTGCGCGAAATTGCCAAACGCTTCCCCGACGCCGAGCTGATGGACACCTGGACCTGGTTCCAGTCCGGGCTCAACACCGATGGCGCACACAACCCGGTCACCAGCCGCCGTGTGGGCAAGGGCGAGATCCTCAGCCTCAACTGTTTCCCCATGATCGCCGGCTACTACACCGCGCTGGAGCGCACCCTGTTCCTTGATCACTGCCCGGACGAGTACCTGCGTCTGTGGCAGGCCAACGTCGAAGTGCACGAAGCCGGGCTGCAACTGGTGCGCCCAGGCATGCGCTGTAGCGATATCGCCCGCGAACTGAACGAGATCTTCCTGCGCCACGACCTGCTGCAGTACCGCACCTTCGGGTATGGCCATTCGTTCGGCACGCTCAGCCATTACTACGGCCGCGAGGCTGGGCTGGAGCTGCGCGAGGACATCGATACCGTGCTGGAGCCGGGCATGGTGGTGTCGATCGAGCCGATGATCATGCTGCCTGAAGGGCGACCGGGGGCGGGCGGTTATCGCGAGCACGACATCCTGATCGTCAACGACAGCGGCGCCGAGAACATCACCAGGTTCCCGTATGGGCCGGAGCACAACATCATTCACAAATAAGCATCGGCGTCGGCTGCTCCGCGGGCAAGCCCGCTCCTACGGGGATTTCACCGTTGTCGTAGGCGCGGGTTCACCCGCGAAAAGGCCGGCCCAGACAACAACAAGATCCCCGTATGACCACCAGACCCTGCCTCCAATTAAAAGAACCAGAGGGTACCCGTCATGTCCAGCACCACCCTAGACCCATCCGCCATCGCCGGCCCCGCGCACAACGCCGAACGCCAGGCGCTGCGCAAGGCCGCCCGGGCCAGCTTCATGGGCAACTTCGTCGAGTGGTTCGACTACGCCGCCTACGGCTATCTGGCTACCATCATCGCCGCCACCTTCTTCCCGCAAACTGACAAGACCACCGGCCTGCTGGCTACCTTCGCGGTATTCGCGTTGTCTTTCCTGGTACGCCCGCTGGGCGGCATTGTCTGGGGCCATTTCGGCGACCGACACGGTCGGCGCAACGCGTTGTCCTGGTCGATCCTGATCATGTCGGTATCCACCTTCTGCATCGGCTTGTTGCCGGGCTATGCGCAGATCGGGCTGTGGGCGCCGGCCTTGCTGTTGCTGATCCGCCTGGTACAGGGGTTTTCCGCCTCGGGTGAGTACGCCGGGGCCGCTGCGTTCCTGGCCGAGTACGCGCCGCCTGGGCGGCGTGGCTTGTACACCAGCATCGTGCCGGCCAGCACGGCGGCGGGGTTGTTGTTCGGTGCGGCGTTCGTTGCGGTGCTGCATGAGCTGCTCAGCAGTGAAGCCCTGCATGAGTGGGGCTGGCGCCTGCCGTTCCTGCTGGCGGCGCCGTTCGGCCTGGTAGGGCGCTATATCCGCATGAGCTTGCAGGACACGCCCAAGTTCCTGGAGATGGAGCAGCGCCTGGAAACCAAGGCCGGCATGGCCACGACGCCGCTGCGCGAACTGCTGGGCCAGCACCGGCGCAGTCTGGCGATCGGCATGGGTGTCACCTGCCTGAATGCGGTTGCGTTCTACCTGTTGCTCAGTTACATGCCGACCTACCTGTCCAGTGAAATGGGCATGAGCGAGCGGGATTCGTTCATCGCCTCGACGGTGTCGCTGGCCACCTATATCGGCTTGATCTTCCTGATGGGGCGGCTGTCCGACCAGTTTGGTCGCAAGACCATGCTGGTGGTGGCCTCGCTGTTGTTCCTGGGGTTGACCGTGCCGTTGTTTCGCCTGCTGGACGGCCAGCCGCTGCTGGTGATTCTGGCCATCCAGATCCTTTTCGGTGCGATGCTGGCGATGAACGATGGGACCTTGCCGTGCCTGCTGGCCGAAATCTTTCCGACCCGGGTGCGCTTCAGCGGCTTTGCCCTGAGCTTCAATGTGGCCAATTCGCTGTTTGGCGGGACTGCGCCGTTCATTGCCACCTGGCTGATTCAGGTGACGGGCAGCAAGCTGGCTCCGGCAGGATACTTGCTGGCGGCAGCACTGGTGGCGCTGGTGGCCATGCTGATGTGTCGGGAGACGGCGCACGGGGCCCTTGAAGATTAGTTGACCTGCACTGGCCTCTTCGCGGGCAAGCCCGCTCCTACAACGGCCTGTGGCGGACCACCGATGTGCGTGTAGGCGCGGGTTTACCCGCGAAGAGGCCAGCAATGCCAATACCTGACCCAAGTCAGTGGAGAGAGGCCTGGCGCCGCTCCCCTAAAGGCGACAGCCCGAAGAACCGGCTATAACTCTTGGAAAAATGCGCAGGCGAACTGAAGCCACAGGCCAGCGCTACCTCACGCACTTGCACGTCGCTGCGCAGCAGTAACTCCCGCGCCCGCGACAGCCGCAGCTCCAGGTAATACTGGCTGGGTGTGCGCTGCAGGTACTTGTGGAACAGCCGCTCCAATTGGCGCACGGTCACGTCGTTGAGGCTGGCCAGTTCCTCCAGCCCCAGCGGTTCCTCCAGATTGGCCTCCATGATCGCCACCACCTGGCTCAGTTTGGGCTGGGCGCTGCCGAGCAGGGTGCGCAGCGGCACACGCTGCCGCTCACGCTCACCGCGTACGCGGTCGCACAGCAACAGCTCGGCGGCCTTGGCCGCGATGTCCTGGCCGCCCGTGTCGCGGGCCACCAGTTGCAACATCATGTCCATGGCTGCCACGCCGCCTGAGCAGGTGTAACGGTCGCGGTCCAGTTCGAACAGCTGGCTGGAGATCACAATACCGGGGAAGTGTGCCTGCAACGTCGGCAGGTCTTCCCAGTGGATGGTGCAGCGGTAACCCTTGAGCAATTCGGCCTTGGCCAACAGGTAGCTACCGGTGCAGATACCGCCTAGCGGCAAGCGCTGGCGGGCCAGTTGGCGCAACCAGTCGATCAATGGGCGGTTGCTACGGCTTCGGTCGATCGGGTTGGCGCCGACCACCAGCAAGGCATCCAGCGCGGGGGCGTTGGCGATGTTGTAGTCGGGCAGTACGCGCATGCCGTTGCTGGCCACCACCGGCGCCTCGTCTGCGGCGATCAGCACACTGCGATACAGCGGCTTGCGCGCGGCCAGGTTGGCCATGCGCAGGGTCTCAACCGCCGACGCAAGGCCGATGGTGGTGAAATTGGGCAAAATCAGGAAGCCAAAGGTCTTTGCCGAACAATTCTTTACACTAGACGGCGATAGGTTTGCAGAAGCGGGGTGGACCATTGCGCTGTTCCTGTGCAAGCTGAGGCCTGGTTGGTCAGGGGCAGTGAGAAAGCAGAGCCTCGCGCGGTTCTTGTTGTTATGGGTCGTTGCCGGGTCGATCATACACCCCGGATGCAGCGGCCAGGAATGGCCCCGCCGGCTGGCAGGGCCGACAGTGATTGCACAGAGAAGGTGAGCGTCAGTGAACCCCGAAAACATGCTGGCGGGCTTGCCAGGCTATGCCATGGCCCCCGAAGCGATCCAGGTGCTGCCCGATGCCAGGGCTTACCGCGCCTGCCTGTTCGAGCGCATCCGTACGGCGACTCGGCGTATCGTTATCGTCGCGCTGTACCTGCAGGAGGATGAGGCTGGCCAGGAAGTCCTGGATGCCTTGTACCAGGCCAAGGCCGAGCGGCCAGGCCTGGAGATCACCATCGTGGTCGACTGGTTCCGCGCCAGGCGCGGGCTGCTGGGGGCCGGGCGTCAGCCGGGCAATGCCGCCTGGTATCAGGCCCAGCGTCAGTTGCGCGGGCTGGACATCGCGATTCATGGCGTGCCAGTGCAGACCCGCGAACTGTTCGGGGTGCTGCACCTCAAAGGCAGCATCATCGACGATTGCGTGATCTACACCGGCGCCAGTCTGAACAACGTCTACCTGCATCGTTTCGATCGCTATCGCCTGGATCGCTACCACCTGTTCCAGTCACCGGCACTGGCTGATGCCATGGTCGGCCTGGTTCAGCGTTTGCTGCACCATACCGCCACGCCGCGCCTCGACCTGCCGGCGCCACCTTCTACCCGCAGTTTGCGCGGTGACATTCGGCGTTTGCGCGCACGGCTGCGGCGCATGGCCTACGAGGTACCGGCCAGCGTGACGGGGCAGGGCCTGCAGGTGATCCCGCTGCTGGGTGTGGGCCGTGGCAATCCACTGAACCGGGCGCTGTGCGCCTTGCTGGCAGTGGCGCGCACGCAGATCATCATCAGTACGCCGTATTTCAACCCGCCGCAGGTCGTGATGCGCGAACTTGACCATGCCCTGGCACGGGGGGTTGGGGTGGAACTGATTGTCGGTGACCGCACCGCCAACGACTTCTACATCGCCCCTGGCGAGCCGTTCAGTGCCAGTGGTGCATTGCCCTATCTGTATGAGGACAACCTGCGCGCCTTTGCCCGCCGCCGCCACGCCGCGATTGCCAGTGGCCAGCTGCAAGTACGCATCTGGAACGACCCGGGGCATACCTTCCATGCCAAGGGTGTGTGGATCGATCAGCGTTATTCGCTGCTGACCGGCAACAACCTGAACCCGCGCGGGTTCAACCTGGACCTGGAGAACGGCCTGCTGATCGACGACCCGCAGGGGCAATGGCTGGCGCCACGGGAAGCGGAGTTGAGCGAACTGCGGCGCTTTGCGCCGAGAATCGGTTCGGCAGAGGCGCTGGGGGAGAAGGCGGAACATCCCAAGCAAGTGCGCAAGTTTCTGCGTCGGTTGCGCTATAGCCGGTTGGAACCGTTGATCAAGCGGGTGCTCTGACATCGCCTGTACGGGCCCTGTCGCCAGCGAGCCAGCGACAGGGTCAGAGTGGTGCGCACCGCGCATTGATGTCATTATGATATTGCTGCCCACGGCCCTTTGTCAGGGGCTGGATTACAATGTGCAGGCAACACTGCAAGGCCCCTCTGAAACGTGATCACGGTCGCAGACAGTCGGGCCTTTTCCCGTTAACCAGACAGGCCAATGCGTATATGGCATTAGATCCACCCACGATGCTGACTATTACAGTCGCTTTGGCCGCTGCGGCCGCCTTGTATTTGGCGATTGAATGGCGGAGTGTGCGCGAACCCTCGTTGCTTTACTGGAGTGCGGGTTTCGCCACGATTACGGTTGGTAGCACTCTGGCATTGTTGCGCGGGATCGGCTTGCTGTTCATCGGTATCTGGTTCGCCAATGGCTTGCTGGTGGTGGCCCACGTTTTTTTCCTGATCGGCGTGCTGCGCTTCACCCAGGAGCGCTTGTCACGTGCCTGGCTGTTGATTGTGCTGGTCTGGTTCGCCTTGCTGCTGCTGCCTGTGGGCCCGCAGTGGTCGAAGGTGATGCTGATGGTCAACTCATTATTGGTGGCCTCGCTGACGCTCAAGGCCAGTTTCCTGCTGCGGCCACATGGCAAATCCCTGAGTGTCGGGGCCGTGCAGCTGCGCTATGTGTTGCTGATCCATGGGCTGTTCTATGTGGCCAAGGCGGCCATCGCGATCACGCCAGGCACGCTGATTGACCTGGCGACCTTTGGCGGGCTGATCATTCAGGTTTCGCTGGTGGAAGGCGCGATGGCGATCATGCTGATTGCCTTGTCGATGACCGGCACCGTACGTTACCGGCGTGAAGAGCGGATTGCCCGGCTGGCAGCCCGTGACCCGCTGACTGCGCTTTACAACCGGCGTGCACTGGAGGTGAGGGCGGGGCATTTCTTCAAGGACGTGAGCCCGGCGCAACCTGGGGCATTGCTACTGATCGACATCGACAACTTCAAACTGGTCAACGACCTGCACGGGCATATCGCCGGCGACCGTTTGCTGATTGCCTTGAGCGAGATGATTCGTACGGCGCTGCCCGAGCGCTCGCTGGCGGCGCGATTGGGCGGGGATGAATTCGTCATCTTGCTCAGTGGCGCGAGCAGTGAACGGGTCATGGAACTGGGTAGTGGGCTGCGTGAGCAGTTCCAGCAGTACGCCGACAAGACGGTGCCTACGCCCCAGGCGGTGACCTTGAGCATTGGTGCCAACGTGTTCGATCAGCCGCCGGCGAGCCTGGCGGCGTTGATCGAGCAGGGGGATGTGGCGTTGTACCAGTCCAAACGTGGGGGGCGCGACAGCATTCGGTTTTTCGAGCGGACGGTGGTTGAACTCCGGCAGTGAGCGAATCACCTAGGTGGGTGAGCTCTCATGTAACCCATGTGGGTGATCCGTACAGACGCTCCCGTCATCCGGCCCCCGCGTTTGACGGGCATCCATGCCCGTCATCAGCAAAGCAGCGTGGTCAGGTTGCCACCTGATAGCACGGTACATACGCCGCGCCGCCGGGCAGCTTCATCCGGTGCTGGTCGACAAATGCCTGCAGCAGCCGGCCCAGCGGGTCCAGTACGGCGCTGTCACCGTGGATCTGATACGGCCCGTGTTCCTCGATCAGGCGGATGCCTTTGTCCTTGACGTTGCCTGCGACAATCCCGGAAAACGCCCGGCGCAGGTTGGCCGCCAGTTCATGGGGCGGCAGCTCACGACGCAAGTCCAGGTCGGCCATGGCCTGGTGGGTCGGGTCGAACGGTCGCTGGAAGCTCTCCTCGATCTTCAGCAGCCAGTTGAAGTGGAAGGCATCGTTGCGCTCGCGGCGGAACTGCTTGACCGCTTTGAGGCCTTCGACCATGTGCCGGGCGACTTCCGCCGGGTCATCAATGATGATTTCGTACAGGCGATGTGCCGCTTCACCCAGCGTGGCGCCGACGAAAGCGTGCAACTGTTGCAGATAAGGCTCGGCGCTGCGCGGGCCGGTGAGCACCACCGGGAACGGCAGGTCGTGGTTGTCCGGGTGCATGAGGATGCCCAGCAGGTACAGGAACTCCTCCGCCGTGCCGGCACCGCCCGGGAAGATGATGATGCCGTGACCGACACGCACGAAGGCCTCCAGGCGCTTCTCGATGTCTGGCAGGATCACCAGTTCGTTGACGATCGGGTTGGGCGCCTCGGCGGCGATGATGCCAGGCTCGGTCAGGCCCAGGTAGCGGCTGCCATGCATGCGTTGCTTGGCGTGGGCGATGGTGGCGCCCTTCATCGGGCCTTTCATCACACCCGGGCCGCAGCCGGTGCAGACATCCAGCTTGCGCAGGCCCAGTTCGTGGCCGACCTTCTTGGTGTACTGGTATTCCTCGGTGCTGATCGAGTGGCCGCCCCAACACACCACCATCTTCGGCTCCACGCCCGGGCGCAAGGTACGCGCGTTGCGCAGCAGGTGGAAAACGTAGTCGGTGATGCCCTGGGAGCTTTCCAGGTCGATGCGCTGGCTGGCCAGCTCGCTTTCGGTGTAGACGATGTCGCGCAAGGCGCTGAACAGCATTTCACGGGTGCTGGCGATCATTTCGCCATCGACGAAGGCGTCGGCCGGGGCGTTCAGCAGCTCCAGGCGCACGCCGCGGTCCTGTTGGTGGATACGCACCTCGAAGTCTTTGTAGGCCTCAAGGATAGTCTTGGCATTGTCAACATGGGCGCCAGTGTTGAGGATTGCCAGGGCGCACTGGCGGAACAGTGTGTAAAGGCTACCGGTACCGACTTCACTCAGTTGCTGCACTTCACGTTGTGACAGCGTCTCCAGGCTGCCTTTGGGGCTGACGGATGCATTGATGACATGGCGTTGAGGCATCTAAGTCTTTCCTGTGCGGGTAAAACATCCTTCTTTGACACCACCATACCGAGAAATGTGGACGGCAACGAGGGGGGCTGCGAAAAACCTTGAGACCGGCGGGCCTGCTTCGCGAGTAAACCCGCTCCTATACAGGTACGGCGCAAGCCTTGATGGCGGTGCAGACCTGTGTAGGAGCGGGTTTACCCGCGAAGCAGCCGACTCGGTCTCCCGTCAGCCCAACAGCTTCTGCACCCCCAGGGTAATCGCCAACCCCCCGCCAACCAGCCACAGGTTGAGGATTGCCCCTGTCGCCAGCGCCCGTGGCCCGGCCTGGCGAATCTGGCTGAAGCGGGTCTCCATGCCCAACGCCGTCATGGCCATGGTCAAGGCAAAGGTGTCCAGGCTGTTCACCGCCTGGGTCACGCTGCCAGGCAGCACTTGCAGTGAATTCACCAGTACCAGTGCCAGGAAGCCAAAAGCGAACCAGGGCATGGCAATGCGCCCGTTGCCCTGCGCCTGGCCAGGCTTGCGCGAACGGCTGATCCACAGGCCCACCACCAGCAGTACCGGCACCAGCAGCATGACCCGGGTCATCTTGACGATGGTGGCGACATGCGTGGCTTCGGGGCTGACATTGCTGGCCGCGCCTACCACCTGCGCCACTTCGTGGACAGTGCCGCCCAGCAACAGCCCGGCGCCCATGGTATCCAGATGCAGCCAGCCGGCATTGATCGCCAGTGGGTAAAGGAACATCGACAAGGTACCGAACAGCACCACGCTTCCGACTGCCATGGCGCTTTTATGGGGGGCGCTGCGCAGCGCCGATTCAAATGCCAGCACGGCGGCAGCGCCGCAGATAGCGCTGCCGGCGGCGGTGAGCAAGGCGGTATCGCGGTCGAGCTTGAACACTTTCATGCCACACCACAGGCCGATCAGCAGGGTACTGGTGACTACCAGCACCGACACGATAAGCCCCGACCAGCCGACTTCGGCAATTTCCTGCAGGCTTACCCGCAGGCCAAAAAATGCCACAGCAATGCGTAACAGGCCGCGTGCGGAAAAATTGATGCCTGCCGCCCAGCTTGCCGGTACGCCGTCACGCAACGCGTTGCCATACAAGGCACCTGCGACGATACCCACGATCAGCGGGCTGATGCCCAGGTTGGCAATAGCGGGCAGGGCCGCCAGTTGAGTGACTGCGACCGCGAACAGCGCGACGAAAAGAATGCCATTGAGCCGCCCTCGGGTGGAGAGGGTAGGGGCAAAGGCAGGGTTGGACGGAACCGTGGCCATGTGAGTCCTCCGGAAAAGGTGTTTCGACAAGGCCTACGTTAATCTGGTTATAAGCTTATAAAAAATCGTAATTTAGGATGGCAAATATCCGTTTAGCTGATATTTTTGAATCATGACCCCAGAACAGCTGATAACATTTGCCACGGTTGCCGAGCACGGCAACATCAGCCATGCCGCTCAATCCCTGCATCTGTCGCAGCCGGCGGTGTCCGGCCAGCTCAAGCTCTTGCAAGAGGCGTTTGGCGAACCCCTTTACCAACGTGCCGGCCGCGGCGTGCGGCTGACAGCGGCCGGTGAGCAGTTGCTGGCGCATGCCGAGCGCCTGCGCGAAACCTTCCGCCAGGCCCAAGCATTGCGCGAGGCCATGCGCGGGCTGGAGCGCGGCACCTTGCGCATCGGCGCCAGTACCACGCCCGCCAGTTACCTGCTGCCTTACCTGATCGCCGATTTTCACGGGCGTCATCCGGATGTGCTGGTCAGCACCTCGCATGGCAACACGGCGGAGATCGTCGCCGCCCTGGACAGTGTTGATATTGCCCTGATCGAGGGGCCGCCCGGGCAGGAGTTGCCGTTGGGTACGCAAGTGACGCCGTGGCGCGAGGACGAGATCGTGGCGATTGTGCCCCGCGGGCATCCCCTGGCAAGCAGTGACCAGCAGACACTGGCGGCGCTCGGCACCTACCCCTTGGTACTGCGTGAAAGCGGCTCGGGTGTGCGGCAGATCGTCGAGCGGGCGTTTGCCCGTGATGGCGTGGCGATGCGTGTGGCGCTGGAGATCGCTGGCGTTGAAGGGGTAAAGGAGGCGGTCCGGGCCGGGATGGGGGTTGGCTTTGTGTCGGCGATGTCCATTCGTCATGAAGATGGGGCGCTGCACCGGCTGCAGTTAGGGCCGAGGTTGGTGCGGCGATTTTCCATACTGATGCCGCATGCGGCCACGCCGTCTCGGGCGGCGGCTCGGTTTCTTGAGTTGTGTGTGGATATGCAGGAGGTAGGTTGACTGTACTGGCCTCTTCGCGGATCAGCCCTAATAGGGCGGAGCGGGCCCCGTAGGAGCGGGTTTACCCGCGAATAGGCCAGCACAGGCGCCCTCACACCAGCCTGAAAACATGCTTCATATAAGCCACAAAATTCTCATCCCGGCACTGTGTCTTGCCTGGGCTGTCGGAAATTTTCGCTACAGGCGCCCCATTGCAGTCGGTCATCTTGATCACGATGTTCATCGGCTCCACCCCCGGGATATCGCAAGTCAGCCGGGTACCGATACCAAAGCTCACATTGACTCGCTCATGCAGCGCCCGATACAGCCCCAGCGCCTTGGCAAAGTCCAGCCCATCGGAAAAAATCAGTGTCTTGCTTTTCGGGTCGATCCCAAGCCGCTGGTAGTGGGCAATAGCCTTTTCCGCCCAGGCCAGCGGGTCGCCCGAGTCATGCCGGAGGCCATCGAACAGCTTGGTGAAGTACAAGTCGAAATCAGCCAGGAAGGCGTCCATGGTGATACAGTCTGTCAAGGCGATACCCAACAACCCCCTATACTCCCGCACCCAGCATTCCAGCGCAGCAGCCTGGCTATCGACCAGGCGCGGGCCGAGCTGCTGGTGGGCCATGAACCATTCGTGCGCCATGGTCCCAAGCGGTTTGATCTCAAATTCGCGCGCCAGGTGCACATTGCTGGTACCGACGAATCGTCCGGGAAAATCATGCTTGAGGATGTGCACCACCTCTTCCTGCACCCGGTAGGAGAAGCGCCGTCGGGTACCGAAGTCGGCCAGTTGGAAACCGGCCAGCTCATCGGCACTGGCCTCGGCCTTCAGCCAGTCGAGCTTTTGATAAAGGCGCTCGCCGACCTGCTCGATCACCACCTGGCGATAACGATAGCGGTTGCGCACCTCGCTGATGATCGCCAGCAGCGGAATTTCATAAAGGATCACGTGCAGCCACGGCCCACGCACCCGGATAGCCAGTTGCCCGGCGTCATCCAGGCCAACCTGGACATAGCGCAAGTTGAAACGGAACAGGTTGAGAAAGCGGATGAAGTCGGGTTTCAGAAACGGGAACTTCTCCAGATAGGCCAATTGATCGTGCGTGACCGTGACCTCGGCCAGTTGCTCTATCTGGTAGCGGATCTCTGCCAGGTAAGGGGACAGGTCCTCCCCATTGCGGCAACGGAACTCCCATTCCACTTCGGCATTGGGGTAGTTGTGCAGCACCGCCTGCATCATGGTGATTTTGTAGAAGTCGGTGTCCAGCAGGTTCTGGATGATGCGTGGTCCGAAAACACTCTCGCTCATGGGCGTTTTTCCTTGATCAGGGCAAGCTGGTGGTCGAGCGCCGCTTCATCACCGCAAAGGATCACACCCTCCGCCGCCAAGGCGCCACAGGCTTCGATGGCACCTGCCTGGGTGAGTGCGCGGCAGGCCGGCAGGTAAAGCAACACCTGGAAGCCCGCCTGGCGCAGCTGGCGGGCGGTGGTCTTGACGCAGTAGTCCAAGGCCAGGCCACCGACGATCACCGCGTCTACTTGCTGCACCTTGAGGTACTCGATCACACCGGTAGAACGGCGCTCGGCCAGGTCGTGGTAGCAGGCGCCGTAGGGGTGCAGGTCGGGTTCGACACCCTTCCACACGAAATAGTCGTAATCGATCGGGGCGGGCAGGCCGGGTAGCAGCTCGAAGCCCAGGGTGCCTGGGACGCAGTGGCTGACCCAGGTGAGGTCGGCGTTGGTCAGTTGCAGGGGCCGCAGCATGTGCGCGGGGTCGGCAACCACCCAGGCAGCATTGGCCGGGTGGGCGTCCTTGCTGCCCAGGCGCAGGTCGGCACGCAGGGCCATGGCGTTCAGGTCGGGGGCAATTTCATCGCCTTCGGGTACGGGCAGCTCCTGCGCCGCGTTGCTGGTGAAACCGTTCTGCGCGTCGACATCAAAACTGGCGATCTTCATGGCGTTCTCCTTGCTGGAATGCCTATATAATTCACCTGGTGTATTATGTATGTCAAGTCGCTTTTATTGCGGAATTTATGGTTGCTTTATTTATATGCTCTGGTGGATTATTGCGTCACTGAAGTGGGAGTTTCCGGTGAGTACAGTCGAAGTTTTGGCCAGTGTCGATATCGTCGCCTTGCGTCTGGCGCCGAGTGCGCAGCATCTGCAAGTGTTGTTGCACCGCCGTGAACGTGAACCTCACGCCGGCCAGTGGGCTTTGCCCGGGGTTATCGTCAATGGCCGCACCCCCGATACCAGTCTGGAAGCTGCTGCCGAGCGAGCGCTGCATGAGAAAACCCAGGTTGCGCCTTGCTACATGGAACAGGTTGGCACCGAGGGCAATGCTTTTCGCGATCCACGTGGTTGGTCGCTCAGTACTTATTACCTGGCCTTGCTAGATCCGGGGCAGGTAGTCGAAGGCGAGCAATTGGCATTTTTCGATTTGGAACGCGTGTTGGCGCGCAAGGTGCTGTTGCCGTTCGATCACAACCTGCTGATAGAGCGCGCTCGCGAGCGGCTTGCGGCGAAGACCGTGTATAGCAGCCTGCCGCTGTACCTGCTGGCGGAGAAATTCACTGTGCTCGATGCGTTGGGGGCGGTGCAGGCGTGCCTGGGGCAGGCAGTGAACGGCACCTCGTTGCGCAAACGCCTGGAGCGCTTGCGCGAGCTGGGGTGGGTGAGTGACACCGGGGAGAAAAACCAGCCCAAATTGGGCCGGCCGCAGCAGTTGTATCAGTACACGCCGCAGGGCGAACGGCCATTCATGTTTGATCGCAGTCTGCTGCCGGAGGGGAGCTGATAGCGCCAGCACGTTTGCTGATTCAAGCAATGAACCTTATAAAACGTGCCATTTTCAAGACCGCGAGCGCGCAGCGCCTCGTATGACCTTGTCCAACTGGTGTCCTGCGCGCTGCCGCAAGGATGGTCGCCAGCGCGATTAACACAGCTTCTGTTGGTCGTGGTCGAGCTGCAAAGGTCTCGGCCAGGCGTTCGGGCTCCTGCACCCGGCCGTTTCATCTTTTGCTGCGAAAGGCCAGTACCGATCAAGCCACTGCTGCCAGCTTGGCGCTGGTCTGCCGACGACGGTAGGCACTGTCACGGCTCGCCAGCCACCAGTACAGCGGCGACGTGATCGCCAACCCTACCAGCCACGACAGGTCAGCCCCGTTGATGTGCTCGGAAATCGGCCCGACGTACAGCGGGGTGTTCATGAACGGTATCTGCACCACGATACCCACAGCGTAGGCGATCAGGGCCTGCGGGTTGTAACGCCCGTAGATACCACCATCGACCTGGAAGATCGACTGGATGTCGTAATCACCTTTGTGAATGGCGTAGAAGTCGATCAGGTTGATCGCCGTCCACGGCACCAGCACCACCAGCAGTACCAGCACCATGTCAACGAAGTGGCCGATGAAGTCTGCCGAAGCGAACACCGCTACCACGCAGCAGGCCGACAGCACGATCAGCGACAGCACTGCACGGCTTTTGGCGGTGGGGATCCAGCGGTAGGCGAACGTTTGCACCAGGGTGATGATCGACAGCACCGCACCATACAGGTTGAGGGCGTTATGGCTGATCACACTGAGCAGGAACAGCACCAGCATGATCGGGCCGAGCGTGCCGGTGGCCAGCTTGACCGCGTCCATGGTGTCCATGCCGGCCGGGATCGCCAGCACGGCCACGGCGCCGAAGATGAACGACAGGCTCGAGCCCAGGGCCGAGCCCAGGTAGGTCGTCCAGAAGGTCGAGCTGACTTTTACATCTGCCGGCAGGTAGCGCGAGTAGTCCGACACATAGGGCGCAAAGGCGATTTGCCACAGCGCTGCCAGCGACACGGTGGCCAGCCAGCCGGCCAGGTTGAAGCCGCCGCGGGTGAGGAAGTCGTCGCTCTGCACATGGGTGAGGATGTAGCCGAAGCCAACCACGATACCGATACCCAGTACCCAGGTGCCAATGCGATTGAGCACGTGGATGAAGCGGTAGCCGATGATGCCGATGATGCCTGAACCCAGCGCACCGATGACGATGCCCACCGGTACCGGAACGGCGTCGACCACGCCATGCAGTGACTTGCCGGCAAGGACGATGTTGGAAGCGAAGAAACCGATGTACATGACGCCGGCGATCACCACCACCAGCAGCGCGCCGAGGGTGCCGAACTGGGCGCGGCTCTGGATCATCTGCGGAATGCCCATTTGCGGGCCCTGGGCCGAGTGCAGGGCCATCAGCACCCCGCCGACCAGGTGACCGACGAGGATGGCGACGATGCCCCATACCAGGTTCAGGTGGAACAGCTGCACACCCAGCGCGCCGGTGACGATGGGCAACGGCGCGATGTTGCCGCCGAACCAGAGTGTGAACAGATCCCTTACCTTTCCATGGCGGTCTTGCGGGGGCACGTAGCCGATCGTGTGTTTTTCTATCAGGGGTGCCGAATTGGCTGCACTGGTCATGACTGACTCCAAGGCAAGGTAGGGCATTGGGAACTGCCCGGGGGCGTGCCGGCGGTGGGCGACGCGTTCTTGTTGGAGCGATGATGAGGGGCGCGGGGGTAACGAGAAATTAGTAAATATGTACCCATAAGCGTTAAAAAAACTAAGGCTGACAAAAGCTTAAGCGGGTGACGGTAGCAAGGAGAGTGCCAGCTGGCTGAAGGCCCTGGGGTAGAGGGGCGGCGGGTTGGCAACCCGGATCACGGTGGGCTGGGTTGGTGCGATGTGCGCGTTTTCAGGGCAGATGAAAGGTTGCCTGGGCCGGCCTTTTCGCGGGTAAACCCGCTCCTGCAGCAGGCGCGGGTTTACCACGAAGGGGCCGGCACAAGAGGAAACAGCTACATGGGGAGCAACCGATCCTGAATCACTTCCTTCATCACCAAGGTCGAGCTCAAGCGTTTCACATTGGGAATACTGGTCAGATGCTCGTCATACAGCTTCTGAAACGCCGGCAGGTCCTTGGCGACCACATGCAGCAGGTAATCCGGGTCGCCAAACAGCCGCTGCGCTTCGACAATTTGTGGGATCTGCGCCAGTGCCGTTTCAAAGTCCGCTACCGGCTGGCGGGTCACCTCGCGTAGCGTCACGAATACCAGCGCGGCAAAGTTCAGCCCAAGGGCGCTCGGTGCCAGCCGTGCGTGATAGCCCAGAATGGCGCCGGACTCTTCCAGTGCCTTCAAACGCCGATGGCAGGGTGAAAGGCTGAGCCCTACGCGGTCGGCCAGTTCGGTTATCGACAGGCGCCCGTCTTTTTGCAGCTCGGCAAGGATTTTTCGATCAGTTCTGTCCATTGGGAAGAATCTTCCAATTCATAAATGCTAAGGGGAAATATACGAAAGAAAATCCCCGAGCGAAATCCGTAATCTTTCGACACCCCAATGCAGTAGATAAGGAAGATTCAAGTGGCTATCAGTGTGCTGACGGCGTTCTGGGCTGTGTCGATGCTGTTCGTGATTACCCCCGGTGCAGACTGGGCCTATGCCATCTCGGCCGGCATGCGTGGGCGCTGGGTGATGCCAGCGGTGGCGGGGATGTTGTCGGGGCATTTCCTGGCCACGCTGGTGGTGGCGGCCGGGGTCGGCAGTTTGCTGGCAGGTCACCCGTTGGCGCTGACCTTGCTGACCCTGGCGGGGTGCAGCTACTTGCTGTGGCTGGGCGGCAACCTGTTGCTCAGCCCGGCATTGCCGGCGGCCGGGCAGGGCGGCGCGGGGGAGTCGGGCTCACGCTGGGCGTTGAAGGGGTTTTGCGTCAGCGGCCTGAACCCCAAGGTATTCCTGCTGTTCCTGGCCCTGCTGCCGCAGTTCACCGACCCGCAGTCGAGCTGGCCTGTGCCCTTGCAGATCTTGTTGCTGGGGCTGGTCCACCTGTGCAGTTCGCTGGTGATCTACACGCTGGTCGGCTATGGCGCCAAAGCGGTGCTGAGCACTCGGCCGGGTGCGGCAAAGCTGGTCGGGCGGGTGTCGGGGATGGCGATGATTACCGTGGCCCTGGGCTTGATAGCCGGGCAAATGACCTGAATTTACCGGTTCAGCATGACTTCAGATACACTCGCTGCACCCTAATGCACAACCAGGATGTGCCCCGTGCCCGAAACCACGCAACTGCTCACGTTCGCCCTGATTTGCCTCGGCATGGTCCTGACCCCAGGGCCGAACATGATCTACCTGATTTCCCGCTCGATCTGCCAGGGCCGCAAAGCCGGCTTGATTTCGCTTGGCGGTGTGGCTCTGGGCTTCGTCATCTACATGTTCTGCGCGGCAATGGGCATCACGGCGCTGGTGATGGCGGTACCCTTTGCCTACGACGCGCTGCGCATCGGTGGCGCGCTGTACCTGTTGTACCTGGCCTGGCAGGCGCTGCGGCCGGGTGGCCAATCGCCGTTCCAGCTCCGTGAACTGCCCGCCGACAGCCCGCGGCGGCTATTCACCATGGGGTTTGCCACCAGCCTGCTCAACCCCAAGATCGCCGTCATGTACCTGTCGCTCATGCCGCAATTCATTGAGCCGGGCCACGGCAGCGTGCTGTTGCAGTCGCTGGTGCTGGGTTCGACGCAGATCGCCATCAGCGTTACGGTCAACGCGCTGATTGCGATCATGGCCGGTTCCATCGCCGTGTTCCTGGCTGGCAGGCCGCTGTGGCAACAGGTTCAGCGTTGGTTGATGGGAACGGTGCTGGCGGGGCTGGCGGTGCGCATGCTGGCAGAAGGGCGCCGTTGATCGCCTATTGCGATGCAAGGTATCAATGGCCGAATACTTTGCCGAGTATCTGGCACACCTGTTCTGCCGAGTAGGGTTTGGCCAGAAAGGTGAACCCTTGGTGCCCGCCTTCGGCAATCGCCTCGCTATAGCCCGAAGTGAGGATCACCGGCAACTGCGGGCGCTGGCGGCGAAGTTCGCGGGCCAGTGCCAAGCCACCCATGCCGGGCATGACCACATCGGAAAACACCGCATCAAAATCACCTGCCGGGCCAGTCAACTGCGCCAGCGCTTCTTCTGCAGACCGTGCATAGCTGATTTGGTAGCCGTGGTCCTCGAGGAGCTGAGCTGTGAAACTGCCCAGGTCGGGATTGTCTTCTACCACCAGTATTCGTCGCCGCTCGCCCTGTACCTGTGGCTGGCTGCCGGCCGAGGCGTCTTCGGGCGCGGCTGCAGCTGGGGCCTCCTGCGGCAGATACAGGGTAAAGGTGGTGCCCTGGCCGGGGATGCTGTTCACCTGTACATCGCCCCCGGACTGCTTGGCGAAACCAAACACCTGCGACAACCCGAGCCCGGTACCTTCACCTGGGGCCTTGGTGGTGAAGAACGGGTCGAAGATGCGCTCCAGCAACTCGGTGGCAATACCGACTCCGTTGTCGCTCACCGATATCGCCGCGAACGGGCCTGGCTGTGAAGGCTGACCGCGCAAGGCCGGCAGGCACTGGTCGGCCTGCAGGCGCAGCTGCAAGGCACCTTCGCCAGCCATGGCATCGCGGCCGTTGAGCATCAGGTTGATTACCGCGGTTTCCAACTGGCTGAGGTCGGCGCGGATGTGGCAGGGCGCTTGGGGTAGCTGCAGCTCGACCCGGATGCGCGCGCCAGTGACGGTGTCGAGCATGTCGGCCATGGCTTCCAGCCGTGGCCCGGCTTCGAACACCTGTGGGCTGAGGGCCTGGCGTCGGGCGAAGGCCAGTAGCTGGCCGGTCAGTCTGGCACCACGGTCGACTGTGTCGGACATGGTCTTGAGGTAGCGCTCGCGGCGCTCCTCGGCCAGGTTGGGGCGCTGCAGGAAGTGCAGCGACGAGCGGATGATGGTCAGCAGGTTATTGAAGTCGTGGGCTACGCCGCCGGTCAGCTGGCCAATGGCTTCCAGCTTCTGGGCTTGGCGCAGCACGGCCTCGGTGTGCAGCAACTGAGTGGTGCGTTCTTCTACGCGATGTTCCAAGGTGGTGTTGAGCGCTTCAAGGGCCGCCATCGCTTCGCGCACTTCGGCATGGGCCTGGGCCCGCTGTATGTGCGCCCAGCATCGCTCGGTCACTTCGCTGATCAGTGTTTGCTCGTAGTCAGTCCATACCCGGGATACGCGGTCGTGAATCGCCATGAGCGCGGTCAGCCTGCCACCCTTGATCAGTGGCATGCAAATGGTGGCCGTAATGCCGATGGCCTGAAAAGTCGCCGCCTCGTCAGTGGCCAGTTCGCGCAGGTTGTCGTTGATCACCAGAGCCAGGCCGCTGCGCAGGCGGCTGACCGCCAGGCGGCCGAAGTCATGCAGGTGATAGTGGCCGACCAGGCGTGGTGAGCCGGGTGTCACCGCATCGCCGCAAATGGTGAAACCGTCCTCGTCGGGGTCCATCACCGCATAGGCGCAGCTGGACAAGCCAAGGTGCTCGACCAGCATGCGGGTGGTGATGGCCATGATCTGGTCCGGGTCGGCCGCCTCGGTCACGGCTCGCCCGAGGGTATCGAGAAAGTTCAGGCGCTGGTTGGTGAGCACACTGGCGGTGGTTTCGGTGACCGTGTCGAGCATGCCCAGAATTTCGCCATCATGGCCGCGAATCGGGCTGTAGCAGAAGGTGAAATAGGCCCGCTCCAGGCCGCCGTTGCGGTCGATCATCAGCGGGAAGTCTTCGATGTAAACCGCTTCGCCGGCCAACGCGCGGGCCGCCATGCTGCTGATTTCATCCCAGGCTTCGTGCCACACGTCGCGAAAGGGGATGCCCAAGGCCAGGGGCTTGCGACCGAGAATCGGGGTGAAGGCATCGTTGTACAGGGTGATCAAGTCCGGGCCCCAGAGCACGGCTTGCGGAAAGCGCGAGGCCAGGCACAGAGCCATCGTGGTTTTCAGGGCGTCGGGCCAATGTTCCAGCGGGCCCAGTGGGGTGGTGGCCCAGTCGTGGTTGCGGATGCGTTCGGCCATTAGCCCGCCGCCATCTAGCCATCTAGCCATGTGCTTTGCCGGTCCTCTTTCTCAAGGCCCTTAGGGTGCACCGAGAATAGACCGTTGGCGAGGGTTTTGTGAGGGGCTGTGCCACTGCACGAGCCTCGGTGACTGCGCAATCCGGGTGAGTGCAGGTTCACCCGCGAAGAGGCCGTACCGGCTAGCGCATGAAGTGCACCTTGCCGGTGTCATCATTGCCCATGTAAATGCCATACACCCCGGCCTGCCGCTCGAGGATGTAGCGTTCGAGAATTTGCCGGATGGCCGGGTAGTAGATCTCATCCCAGGGGATTTCAGCCGGCTCGAAGAACTTGTACGCCAGCGTCTCAGGCCCGTACTGCCCGGTTTCTTCGGTGACGATGGCTCGGAAGATGATGTAGACCTCGCTGATCTTTGGCACGCTGAAGATCGAATACGGCGAGACGATGTCTGCACGTACGCCGCTTTCTTCCCATACCTCGCGCAGCGCCGCCTGCTCGGTGGTTTCGCCAGCTTCCATGAACCCCGCAGGCAAGGTCCAGGTGCCGGGGCGAGGGGGAATGGCGCGCTGGCACAGCAGGTACTTTCCATCGCGCTCGATGATGCAGCCGGCGATGATCTTGGGGTTGATGTAATGGATGTAGCCGCAGCCGGTGCAATGCAGGCGTTCGTGGGTATCGCCTGTGGGAACGCCCCGGGCCAGTTCCGTGGTGCAGTGCGGGCAGTAGCGCGGGGCATTGGGCATGATCAGCGACCTATGCGGGGTTCCTTCAGGGCCAAGGGTTCGACAATGTCGCGCACCTTGGCGTTGTCATCCTGCTTCTGGCGCAGGTAGTCCAAGGCCACCTTGGCGGCGGCGCGGACGTGGTCGACCGAGGCCTGGTGGGCTACCAGCGGGTCACCGCTTTTGATGGCCTCGACGATCTTTTCCATTTCGCGGTTGCTGGCGCCGCGGCGGTTTTCCTGCGATACCGAGGTGGCGCGCAGGTAGCTGATGCGTGCTTGCAACTGGCGCAACTGCTGGGCCGCCACCTGGTTGCCGGAGCCTTCCAGCAGCACATCGTAGAAACCTTGTACCGAATCCAGCACCTGTTGCAGCTCACCTTCTTCCAGTGCCTCGCGGTTCACTTCCAGCGCGCGTTCCAGCGCACGGATGTCCTTGGCCTTGGCGTTGAGGGTGAACAGTTGCACGATCAGGCCTTCGAGCACACAGCGCAGCTCATAGATGTCACGTGCGTCTTCCAGGGTGATGATGGCCACGCGTGGGCCTTTGGCGTCGGCGAACTCCACCAGGCCTTCGGACTCCAGGTGACGCAGCGCTTCACGTACCGAAGTGCGGCTGACGCCGAGGCGGTCGCACAGATCGCGTTCGACCAGGCGGTCGCCGGGCAGCAGGTGAAAGTTCATGATAGCGGCGCGCAGCTTGTCGAGCACGATTTCGCGCAGAGTAACGGGATTGCGGTTGACCTTGAAGCTGTCGTCGAGTGGCTGGCGTTTCATCAGGTGCGCTCTTTATGAGGCTGTTGCGCCAACATCGCGGAATGCCTCGAACCGAGGCTTTCCATGCAGTGGTTCGAACAGCCCGTTGTTAACGGGTTGGCTCCGCATCGGCTTCGGCAAAGGCTTCACGGGCCAGGCGGAAACTGTCCACCGCCGCGGGTACGCCGCAATAAATGCCGACCTGGAGCAGGATTTCGCGAATCTGTTCACGGCTCAGGCCATTGCGCAGGGCACCGCGAATGTGCAATTTGAGCTCGTGGGGCCTGTTGAGCGCGGAAATCATGGCCAAGTTTATCATGCTGCGCTCTTTCAGCGACAAGCCTTCACGGCCCCAGACGTGACCCCAGCAATACTCGGTGACCAGCTCCTGCAACGGTTTGGTGAACTCATCTGCGTTCTGGATCGAGCGGTTGACGTAGTCCTCGCCCAGCACCTGGGTGCGGATTTTCAGACCCTTTTCGTACTTTTCATTGCTCATGTGCAGTACTCCGGCATAAAACAGGGGCCGCAACCGAGGGTGAGACGATTAGCGCGACCCCTGAAAACAGGGTCATCGGTGTTGGCTTTTCGCGGGCTTGCCCGCTCCACGGGTTCCAGGATCTGTGCGATACCTGTGGGAGCGGGCGAGCCCGCGAAGCGGCCAACACCGACTTCAAGATGTATCAGCCAAGCGGCGGCAGGGCGCCGAGCTTGCCTTTGTGGTAGACCATCGGGGTCACCGGCTCGGCCGGCAACACCAGGTTCTTCACCGCGCCGACAATGATCGCGTGGTCACCGCCGTCGTACTCGCGCCACAACTCGCACTCGATGATCGCCGTAGCCTTGGCCAGCAGGGGGTTGCCCAGCTCGCTCAGGTGCCACTCCACGCCCTTGGCCTTGTCCTTGCCCTTGCCTGCGAAGGCATAGGCTTCGGCGGTCTGGTCGGCGGACAGCAGGTGGATGGCGAACTGCTTGCTGTCGCGCAGGATCGGGTAGGTGTCGGAGGCGTAGTTGGGGCAGAACAGCACCAGCGCCGGGTCGATCGACAGCGCGCTGAATGCACTGGCGGTGATGCCGACGATGCCGCCGTCGGCGTCCAGGGTGGTCACTACCGTGACGCCGGATGGGAAGGAGCCCATCACGTCTTTGTAGATGCCGGGTTCGATCATCTCGTGTTCCTCTTAGCGCATCACGAACGGGTCGGGCATCGGCGCGGTGGACAAGTTGATCCACACGGTCTTCAGCTCGGTATAGGCCAGCACCGAATCGATGCCGCTCTCACGGCCGTAGCCGCTGTTCTTGAAACCACCTATCGGTGCCATGGCCGACACGGCACGGTAGGTGTTGACCCAGATGATCCCCGAACGCACGTCGCGGGCCAGGCGGTGGGCACGGCCCAGATCGCGCGTCCAGATGCCGGCAGCCAGGCCGAATTGCGAGTCGTTGGCTATGGCCAGCGCTTCTTCTTCGGTCTTGAAGCGGATCACCGCGGCGACCGGGCCGAACACTTCTTCCTGCATGATGGTCATCGCGTTGCTGTCGCACTCGAACAGGGTCGGCTCGTAGAACCAGCCGTCACCTTCAACGTCGGCACGCTTTCCGCCCATGTGCAGTTTTGCGCCTTCGGCCTTGGCTGCTGCCACCAAGCCTTCGACGACTGCCAGCTGTTGCGCGGTGGCCATCGGACCCATTTCGCTGGCGTCGTCCTGCGGGTTGCCGATGCGGATGCGCTTGGCGCGGGCGATCAGGCGCTCGACGAACACGTCGAAGATTTCATCCTGCACCAGCAGGCGCGAACCGGCCACGCAGCTTTGCCCGGACGCGGCGTAGATGCCGGCCACGGCGCCATTGATGGCGCTGTCCAGGTCGGCGTCGGCGAAGATGATGTTCGGCGACTTGCCGCCCAGTTCCAGCGACAGCTTGGCGAAGTTTTCGGCACTGCTGCGCACCACGTGGCGGGCGGTGGCGGCACCGCCGGTGAAGGCGATCTTGCGCACCAGCGGGTGGCGGGTCAGCGCCGCGCCGGTGCTGGGGCCGTAGCCGGTGACCACGTTGACCACACCGGCCGGGAAGCCGGCCTCAAGGGCGAGTCGGGCCAGCTCGAGGATGGTTGCCGAGGCGTGCTCGGACGGTTTGAGCACGATGGTGTTGCCGGCAGCCAGGGCAGGGGCCAGCTTGATCGCGGTGAGGTACAGCGGGCTGTTCCACGGGATGATCCCGGCAACCACGCCGATTGGCTCGTGCACGGTGTAGGCGAACAGGTCGGGTTTGTCCAGCGGCAGGGTGCCGCCTTCGAGCTTGTCGGCCAGGCCCGCAGTGTAGTGGAAGAACTCCGGCAGATAGCCGACCTGACCGCGGGTTTCGCGGATCAGCTTGCCGTTGTCACGGCTTTCCAGCTGGGCCAGGTGCTCCTTGTTCTCGGCAATCAGGTCACCCAGACGACGCAACAGCTTGCCGCGCGCGGTGGCGGTAATGCTGCGCCACGCCTTGCTGTCGAAGGCACGCTGGGCGGCCTGAACGGCCAGCTCCACATCGGCTTCATCGGCGTCGGGCAGTTGCGCCCAGGCCTGGGCGGTGGCCGGGTTGAGGCTGTCGAAGGTCTTGCCGTTCTGGGCATCGCGCCATTGGCCGTCGATGCACATCTGGAAACGAACGAGGGTCATGCAACAATCCCCTTGGCGGATTCGGTGAGGGTGCGGGCTTGGGTGAGGAAGTCCAGCAGCATCTTGTTGACTTCACGCGGTGCTTCCACTGGCATCATATGCCGTTGCTCGGCGAGGACCACACTGCGTGCGCCAGGAATGCTGGCGGCGAGCTGGCGGGTCATGGCCGGGGTGGAGCCCGAGTCGAGTTCGCCGGTGGCGATCAGCGTCGGCACCTGGATACTGCCCAGGTCGTCGGCGCGGTACATGTCCTGAGTGGCGAACAGCGAATAAGTGGTGTGGTAACCCTGCGGGTCGTTGCTCGCCAGCACCTGGCGAATGGCGGCGACCTGCGCCGGGTTGGCAGCCTTGTATTCACGGCTGAACCAGCGGTCCAGGGCAGCATCGACGTTGGCGTCTGGGCCCAGCTCCGCCGCCTGGGCAGCGCGGGCGATCACCCCGGCACTTTGCTCGGGGGTGCGGTTGAACACGCTGTTGAGCACGACCAGTGCAGCCAGGCGCTGCGGGTAATTGAGGGCGAACGCACGGGCAACCAGGCCGCCCATGGAGAAGCCGATCACGGTGGCTTGTGCAATTTGCAGGTGGTCAAGCAGTTCGGCGAGCTGGTCGGCATAGCCTTCCAGCGGTGTGTCGGCGGCCGGTACGCGGCTTTGACCGTGGCCGAGCATGTCGTAGGCGATGACGCGGTAGTCGTTGGCCAGGCCAACGAACTGACCGCCCCACATTTCCTTGTTCAGGCCCACGCCGTGGATCAGCACCACGGGTTGGCCCTGGCCGACATCCAGATAGCTGGTGCCGGCAGGTGTGCGTTCAGCGACAGGCTGAATCATGGAGGGCGCTCCTTGAAGGTCGGGCGCGGCGGGTAAGCACGCCACGCCCCGGCCCGTCTTGGTTGTTGTTATTGAGCGTTGGCTTTTTCTGCAGCCAGTTCTTCCAGGTCGATGTAACGGTTGCCGATGCGCGGGTGCAGGCGGCCGCCATCGGCTGCGCCGAGGACCACGACGATTTCATCGGCACGCGGGGCATCTTCGATCTGCATTTCCAGGGTGATGTAGTGCGAACGCAGGCCTTCGTCGTCCTTCTGCATCATCGGGATCTGGATCGAAGTGCCTGGGCCGCCGCGCTTGTTGGTAAAGCTCAGGTAGCTCTTGGCCTGTACCGCCTCGCGGTAGTGGTTGCCGAAGCGCAGGGTATGGATGACGGCCGAGGCGTGCTCGATTTCGCCATCGGCGCCGACGACGGCGGCCTTACCGTAGGCCTCGATCTTGTCGGCACCGCCAATGGCAGCAGTCAGGCGCTCGACCATCAGGGCACCCAGCTCCGAGCAGTTGGCGCGAATTTCCGGCTTCAGATCTTCAACGAAACCGCGACCGGCCCACGGGTTCTTGATCACGACGGCCAGGCCGACCATGGTCACCGGCTTGTCGGTGGCTTTGCCGCCTTCGATACGGGTCTCTTCGGAGTAGGTGACGATCTTGCGGATTTCGAAACTCATGGATGGCTCCTGGTGAGGGTTATCAGCTCTTGTTGTCTGATGGTATACCATAATATTTGTTGTGCAAGAGGTGTCAGGAAATTTCTCTTGTCAGGGGACGAAAGGTGGCCTGATGCCTTGATTTCTCTGTTGTCTGTACTGGTCTCTTCGCGGGTTTGCCCGTTCCCACAGGGACTGCACAGGTCTCAAAAAAAGCCCGCTCACGCAGGCCGAAGGGGCCCACGGGAGCGGGCGCGTCCCGCAATGATTCAGGCAATGGGAATTCAGGCGAACGCCGGCACCACTTCCTTGATGAACAGCTCGAGCGACTTCTTCTTCTCGGCGTGGGGCAAGCTGTTGTCGCACCAGAAGCTGAACTCGTCGACGCCCAGTTCCTGGTAGTACTTGATGCGTGCGATGATCTCTTCCGGTGTGCCGATCATGGTGTTCTTGCGAATGTTCTCCAGCTGGAACGCCGGCACTTCGGCGAACTTCGACTCCGGGCTCGGCTCCAGGAAGCCATTCACCGGGGTGGTCTTGTTGCCGAACCAGGCATCGAAGGTGCGGTAGAAGCGCGAGATCGCCTGGGCGCCGACCTTCCAGCCTTCCGGATCAGCCGGGCTGTGCACATGGGTGTGGCGCAGCACCATCAGTTGCGGGCGCGGCACGCCTGGGTTGTTGTCCAGGGCGGCCTGGAACTTGTTCTTCAGGTCCAGCACTTCTTCGTCCCCCTTCATCAGCGGGGTGACCATGACATTGCAACCATTGGCAACGGCGAAGTTGTGCGAGTCCGGGTCGCGGGCGGCGATCCACATGGGCGGCGTGGCGTTGAACGGCTTCGGTACGCTGGTGGAGGTCGGGAACTTGTAGACTTCACCGTCGTGGGCGTAGTCGCCTTCCCACAGCTTGCGCACCACCGGCACCATCTCGCGCAGTGCCTTGCCGCCGTCGGTGGCCGGCATGCCACCTGCCATGCGGTCGAACTCGAACTGGTAGGCGCCGCGGGCTAGGCCGACTTCCATGCGGCCGTTGCTGATCACGTCGAGCAGGGCGCATTCGCCAGCGACGCGGATCGGGTTCCAGAACGGCGCGATGATGGTGCCAGCGCCCAGGCGGATCTTCTCGGTGCGCGCGGCCAGGTAGGCCAGCAGCGGCATCGGGCTTGGCGAAATGGTGTATTCCATGGCGTGGTGTTCGCCGATCCACACGGTGCTGAAACCGCCGTTTTCGGCCATCAGGGTCAGTTCGGTCAGGTCTTCGAACAGCTGGCGGTGGCTGACCTGTTCATCCCAACGTTCCATGTGTACGAACAACGAAAATTTCATGGGTTTTTCCTCAACGCTTGTTATTGCCCGTCAGTCAATCGGGCTTCAGTGTGGGAGCAGGCTGCGTCCAACTGCAGGCTTCAGGCAAAGGCCGGCAGGCTGGCCATCTTGCCGCGGCAGTACACCATCGGCCGTGGCGCTTCGGCAGGGACGATCAGGTTGTGTACCTTGCCGACCATGATGGCGTGGTCGCCACCTTCATATTCACGCCACAGTTCGCATTCGATGACGGCGGTGGCGCCGGCCAGGATCGGGTTGCCCAGTTCGCTCAGGGTCCACTCGATGCCGCTGGCCTTGTCCTTGCCCTTCTTGGCGAACGCGTAGGCTTCAGCCTGCTGTTCACCGGACAGCAGGTGAATGGCAAAGCGCTTCTGCTTGATCAGTACCGGGTAGGAGTCGGAGGTGTAGTTGGGGCAGAACAGCACCAGCGGCGGGTCCATCGACAGGGAGGAGAAGGCGCTGGCGGTCAGGCCGACGACCGAGCCGTCGTCGTCCTGGGTGGTGATGACGGTAACGCCGGACGGGAAGGAGCCCAGAACGTTCTTGTAGACAGTTGCGTCGATCATCGGGAGTACCTCTGAAGGGCTGCGGTGGTCCGCGGTTTTTATCGTTGATGTGTCTGATGGTATACCGTAATACCTATTTTGCAAGCGGAATTTTCAACCCTGAGTTTTCGCGATGAACGGCCCAAAGCCACGAAAAACGTGGCCTTGAGCGGTGAGGCGGTTTGTCGCAGGGGTTTCGCAAGCGGATCAGTGGCCGTTTTTTCATGCGGATCAGTGTTGTCAAAAGTTTGGAATACCATAATATGGTCCGCAGCTGAGAGGCCGCCTTGATGCGGTTTCCTTACAAAGATAAAAACGACCTTTCGAGCTGAAAACCATGTCCCAACCGTCGTCGCAACACCAGTTTGTCGAGAATCACACGGTCGATTACGTTCCACCTGCCGAGCGCCATGGGAAGGCGCGCGACCTGTTCACCCTCTGGTTCAGTACCAACATCGCGCCACTGCCTATCGTGACCGGCGCCATGGTGGTCCAGGTGTTCCACCTGAACCTGTTGTGGGGCCTGATCGCCATCGTGCTGGGCCATCTGGTCGGGGGCGTGGTCATCGCCCTGGCCTCTGCACAGGGGCCGCAGCTGGGCATTCCGCAAATGGTGCAAAGCCGTGGCCAATTTGGCCGTTACGGTGCCTTGCTGATCGTGTTCTTCACTGCGCTGATCTATGTCGGCTTCTTTATTTCCAACATTGTCCTGGCAGGCAAGACCATCCACGGCATCGCGCCGAGCGTGCCGATGCCCGGCGCGATCGTGATCGGTGCCCTGAGCGCTACTGCCATTGGCGTGATCGGCTACCGCTTCATCCATATCCTCAACCGCATCGGTACCTGGGTGATGGGTTCGGCTTTGCTGGCCGGTTTCATCATGATGTTCATCCAGGACCTGCCGGCAGACTTCTTCAGCCGTGGCGCGTTCAACCTGTCGGGCTTCATTGCCACCGTGTCGCTGGGTGTGATCTGGCAGATCAGCTTCTCGCCGTACACCTCTGACTACTCGCGCTACCTGCCCCGTGAAGTGGGCATCGCCAAGCCGTTCTGGGCCACTTACTTCGGCGCCACCCTGGGCACCATCCTGTGCTTCAGCTTTGGTACGGTGGCGGTGCTGTGCGTGCCGGAAGGCACCGACGCAATGGACGCGGTGAAGCAGGCTACCGGCTGGCTGGGCCCGATCCTGATGGTGCTGTTCCTGCTTAACATCATCAGCCACAACGCCCTCAACCTTTACGGCGCCGTGCTGTCGATCGTGACCGCGATCCAGACCTTCATGGCCGAGTGGACGCCGAGCATCAGGGTACGGGTGATCCTGGCCTCGATCATTCTGGTGGGCTGCGGGATGGTGGCACTGAATGCCTCGGCGGACTTCATCGGCCAGTTCATCGGCCTGATCCTGGCGCTGCTGCTGGTGCTGGTACCGTGGGCTTCGATCAACCTGATCGATTTCTACCTGATCAAGAAGGGCCAGTACGACATCGCCTCGATCTTCAGTGCCGACGGCGGCATCTATGGCCGCTTCAACCACCACGCGATCATCGCCTATGCCTGCGGCATCCTGGTGCAGCTGCCGTTTGCCAATACTTCGCTGTATGTGGGGCCGTACTCGAACATTGTCGAAGGGGCTGACCTGTCGTGGCTGTTCGGCTTGCTGGTGACCGTGCCGCTTTACTACTGCCTGGCGACGCGGGGGAAGGCTGTCGAGACGGCGGGGCGGGTTGTGAGTATCAATGACTGATGGATTGACATTGCTGCGATAAAGTCTGGGCTTCAGTCCATCGCGAGCGGTCCGCCGATAGGACAAGCCCGTTCCTAAAGACACAGCGCAAGCCGTGGGCTCTGCGCAATCTACACATGAGTGGGTGACCAGGCCGCCGTGGTGCTCAGTGGCCTGGTCGTTGTTTTACCAGCCCACCCGGCTAATTGATGGCAAGACCGTTCCTCCTGTGGCCAAATAACCTTGGAAGTTCGGCGTTACCTGATTGAATGCTACTGCGTATGCACTCGGGCCGCCTAACCAATTGTCTGCTGACCAGTAGGCTGTGTTGGGCCAACCCAGGATCTGCGGTACAGAATATCCGGGTGCCTCATTTCTGTACTGTAACCAGAACAGATTCATTTGTCTCCGCGTCAACGCATGGTGCTCGGGGCGCAGCCTATGGGACGCGGGACCAGGCCACCAGATGCGATCGCACCGGCGGACCAGCCTTACTACGCCCTTGAAAGTAATAGCATAGCTGGCTTGCGCGCCGCTGCTATCGGTAACCGTGATACGCGCCTTGCCTGCGCCTGCGGCCACCACTTTTCCGTCCTGATACACCACAGCAATATGTGGGGCGCTCGAAGTGTAAGTATAGGGGGGCACGCCGCCTTCAGCCGTACGCTGGTAGGAGGCATTGGCTTGAGCGGTCGGGTGTTTGGGGGGGCGGTTTTGAACGATGATGTAATTTGGGCCCAATTGCTGTACATGGTCGGTGCCGAACGACAATGTACTTGATATCTTGAAGGTGAGAGAGGCAGATACTTTGGGTAATGTTACCGCTGGTGATGAAGTGTCGGTATTCATGCTGGCTCCGGTGAGTTGGCGAACGCAATCATGAGTATTAGCTGAAACCTGAACTGTCGAAACTGTCAAAAATGTCAGGTGAGCTCTCTGCCAGTTGTCTTGCACTTGTTTTCAGATCAAGCGCATTTGTACAGCGCAAAGCAAGCATTGGCGTCTGTCCCCGACCATTTGACGTTTGCAGTGATCGATGCCGCGACCTTCACCTGCTTGGCCGCCTTCGACCTCGGTGGGGTGCCGCTGCGAGTGCCGATCAGCCCGACGAGTAGCGCTCGCGGGGAGGGGCAACAACAGCGCTGCCCCGGCCAAAATGTAAATGCGTGGGTTAAAAAGTGATGCATTAATGTTCAACTTTAAATTGGCCGAGGTCTGACTCGCCTGCCGTCTTTAGATACGGTGTAGTAGACCTGAACATCGATGGATGTCTTATCATTGAGTTCAAGCTCGGCTCTAGGGATCAGAAAGTCCGATAAGGGTGTTGCTGTGTCAACAATTTGCACGTCCTCAAAATGTCCCCCTGCGGAGGTAGTCCAAACCAGAGTTACCGTATATGGCATGCTGAATCCATTTATCTCGGGAATTATAATTTCAGCGCCTAACTCGAAAGTGCTCAATGCGGGGTTCAATATGTTTTTGTTCAATTTTGGATTGATTTCGGGGGCGGGAAGAGTTGCTTCCAAATACCCAACATAAACGCGCAGGCGGTCAGATTCAAGGGTAGACTTCACGTTCTGGTCTGGGCGGGCAGCAATTTCCCCTTTTGCGGTAACACTGAATGTGTCACTAGGTTTCACTACGACGCCCGTAAAATGGAGCGCTTGCGATTCGGGCTGCAACACTTTTGTCCAGTAGTGCTTGTCTTGATCATAGGCGACCAGAGCGGAATATGTTTCGAACCAGTTGGAGGAAAGTCCGGAGGATGGTGAGAATGGTTCGCCACTGATTGCAGAGTAAGCCTTGCCTTTATCGCCAAGAGACACGCTTCGCTCACCGTCGGTGGAGGTCGAAGTCGTGTAAACGTGGCTCCGCATGCTCAGATAATCAGCGTCTGATTTCGCGATCGCATCAGCATATTCAAGCAATTGCCCTGCCGAGAGTTTCAACTGTTTGTCGAGCTTGGTTCCCCAAGCCGTTAGGCAGCGTTCGGCAAAATGCCTAACTACCAATCCAGGCTCCTTCAATGTTGTGCCGGCGCTTTTCCCATCCAGGCTGGCGTTGCCCACCAATGTTGCATGCCTGCCAGGCATTGGAAACACGCTGATCGTCGTGGCAGGTTCGGTTACGGGGATGACGCAATCGAAGCCGAAAGATCGCTCATCGCGTGCATAAAAACCGACGTACTCTTTCACATTTGACTTTAGTGTTACCCGTTCATTTTGAAAATTTCCTGACCCTGGAACAGGGTCGACGGTGAAGATGTTAACAGGGATTTTTTCGAGTTCACTGTCATTGAACATGGCGTTGGCGAGCATGTGACAACTTATTCCGCCGCGGCTCCAACCCACCAGGTTCACTTTGCTCGGAAGTGCCCCTTTCCTGAATATATTGACAATCTGCGCTTGTAGTTGCTGTTGCGTGACCAGCCGGTCACCGTAGTCGTAGGTACGGTTGAAAAAAGTGCCTGAAATTTTGACGTCTTCAATGGGGATATTTGCATTTTTCAGCGTCGTATACTGTTGCTCTGTTAGCTTTGTTCGCTGCCAGTCAAATTTACCTTTGATCATATTCATGGCGTGTTTTACGTTTTCTTCCCATCCATTGCCCCAGAGGACGCCGGTCAATGGGTAACTGGTAAATTCCGTCCATAAATCATCGGCTTGCAAGTCGCCGCTGCCTGGGCCATCGATGACGATCCATTCTGCGAATTCTCTTCCCAGCGTGGAACTCGCCAGTCTTGCAATGAGCTCGCCTTGCCAATAGTCAGGGTGCGTGTCGTCGAATTTTGTGGAGCTTGTTCCGCAGAAATAAATCGTCAAGACCGTCATTCTGGCTCTCCTTTTTAAGGTGTCTGGTGCGCGAACGCCCTTTTTTACGCCCGCCCGTCACTCGCTGTCACCTGATAAAAATGCCAGTTTAAGCGAGTTGAGATTACCGCTATTTTGGGACAGGGACTGGAAGGTTGATGATTCCCGTAAGTGACAGCAGAGTTTCTGCGCCGCGGTGATGCAGAAAAAATTACGCCAAGCAGGGAGAGTGACATGGATAATATAGAAACGGGTGATTATGATGTGACACCCATTGATATCGAATTAAGTGACGCTGATGTTGAGGTGGACGACAGGGAAACGCTTGAATCGCTGGAAAAGCAGTTGGCCGCTTTCAGCCGGTACCTGAATGGTAAGTATGACTCGCAGCCTGGGGCCAAACTTGCCCGACCGTTCATCCTCGAGTCAGTTTGGCCTATTGAAACAGGAGACGTTGGCATTTCTGAAGCCATGGTATGGCAGTCAGAAGACAGTGTCGTTGTTGTCATCCCACCCTACGCCGAGATGTCGTGCGATGACCTTATCTCTGTCATATGGAATGGTGTTGAAGTCGGGGAGGAACGACCGAAACCGTCCCAGTTGAATAATGTTGTTTGTGTTCGTGTACCGAGCGAACAGGTCCCGCCTGGCACCCATGATCTGGCCTACACAGTTACGACCCAACTGACTCAGCGCGAATCTTTGCCTTTGGCGACGGTAGTACGCTTCGGCCAGCCGGGCCTTAACGACCTCGATGAAGTGGCTGAGTTACCAGCACCAAGCGTGCAGGTACCCGCGACAGGATTAGTAGATGAGACCCACGTCACACACGGCGTCACGGTTACAATTCCTGCTTATAAAAATATGAAGCCCTATGATCGCGTTCATTTGTTTTGGGGTGATGAAAGAGTCGAGCATTTGATCGCTCCTCACATGACCGATCAGCCAATAACTTTTGAAGTTCCTGGCTCTGTTATCCGAGCGGCAGGAAACAGCGATAGCCTTCCGGTCTACTATTTTATTGCGGATGAGGTAGAGAACGAGTCCGAGTGGTCGGAAGACACCTTTGTACAGGTGGCCGTACAAAAAAATGAGCTACAGGCTCCCACGATAGTCGACCCCACAGGTGATCATGGCGGTAAACTGGATTACATTGTTGACTTAAATAAACTCGCCAGCGCTGACCTCAATATCAAAGTCTCGACTGACAGCCTCAACGTCAAAGACAGTGTTCGCCTTGCGTGGTCTGGTACTACTGTACAGGGGAAAAAAGTCCTAAGCTATTCTGCTCCCCAGGAGGTGAAAGCAGGTGCTGCGGAATTATCGTTTGTGGTGGCGAACGCTGACGTAACGGACCTTGCTGATGGATCTGCCCAAGTGCACTATGTTGCAACGCGCGGGTCCGAGAATGTTGAGTCCAAACGGACATTTCTAAGTATTTCTGCTGCCAATCCACTCGGCCTGCCGGCGCCGTCGCTGCACAACATCGAAGACGACTGGATTGCAGCCGATCAAGAACCCGTGATTGTAGTAATCCCTGCTTCGGCAGGGCTCCAGGCGGGCGACCAAGTGAGTGTAAACTGGAAGGGCACTGCTGGGGACGGCAGTGTGATTTTGAAACAGCCGAAAACTCATAGTGTTTCGGCCAATTACCAAGGTCAGGCACTGCCGCTGCGGCTGAAGGGAAACGATGTGCTGGCTCCGCTTAATGGCGGCTTTTTGGACATAAGCTATTCAATTACGCGTGGAAGATTAAACACACTAAGGCCAGACGCGCTGACCTTCCCCGGCGCCCCCGTTGGCAGCCTGATCATGGGGATTAGTCCTGATGGTGAACGCGCGCCCTCAACAGAGAGAGTGGTAAAGCCTCCTGTATACGACGTTCCTAATACAGGAGAGGGAGAAGTGTATTTCTTTATCAATGAGGGGAGCACACCGTTCGATCAAAGCTCGGGCGCACTCGACATCACTCTTGGCATCACTGCTGATCAGCAGAACCTCAAGCCTCTCATGCCGGATTCGCTTCAGGACGCACTCAGGGGGCACCTGAATGATGTGAGTACTGATAATTATGTGAAGATCTTTGATACCCCTTCAGTGTGGGGCCAACCGTTCGGTAAAGGGTTGATGGTGCAGGCGGAGAAGCGTGCTGATGAATTCGAATCTGCGATTTCAGATATGTTGGTGAAAATGCGATATCGCTGTGATATCGCCTCGCTGAACGCGCCGGATGCGGCGTGGCGGGAAGTGTTGCTCACGGCTATCGATAATGCGTTTACCACCAAGCTTGGCCGGACTGACAAAACTCAAATTCGATTCATGTTGGCACAGACCCCAACGGTGCTGTTGAAGGGTGTGCCATACTATTTCACAGGAACGCCTGAGTACCTGGCTTTGAAGGAAGCGTTGTCCAACCTTGTCGAGGAAAGGGGCGCGGAGTGGGAGTGCGTGCCGGATATCTGGATCGGGCGCTATTATAAAATCACTGACCCGTTACAGGAAGCGATCGCTAATAAAGCAGGCTGTGAGGCTCTGGTGGCTGCGTTCGATGCGAAAATGACCTGGAATCATACTAAGATTATTGCTGTTGATGGTGTCGAGTCGTTTGTAGGTGGGCATAATTTGAATATGGATTTATTCAGGAATTACCCACCGGTTCATGACGTTTCTGTCAAAGTGCTAGGAAAGGCTGCTTTGGCGGCGCAGCAATTTTTGAATGAAATGTGGGTCGTCGATTCAGGTCTGCTGACGAAAGAGCATTATGACCCTGTCCTCAAGGCTTGGGTCTATAAAGATGATGACAAAAGTCAACCGGCAGACCCCTTGCTCGCAGATCATGTCACTGAATTCAGAGAGGCTCAGTATCAGGATCACAGCATAAATCTCGCCAGCCAGACGGAATTCAAAAAATCCGGATACATTCTTTCTGTAGGCAAATACTGGTCAGGTTCTGACAGGGAGACGCACTATAAAAATGGCTCTGAAGTGATGAAGGAACATTTAATAAAAAAAGCAAAAAGAATAATTCGGATGTCTCAGCAGGATTTGGTCAGTGCGTGGAAGAAGACCTGGGGTGATCATGCTGTTTGCGGGTGGATAATTGAAGCGTTGCTGGCTAATCCCGTATTGAAAGTCCAAGTCGTCGTGTCTCCGCTTGATGCAGGGGCGGGCGCGGAAGGTGACCAATATTCATTTGGCTCAGGTGCTAGGAGAACATTTGAGTTGTTCAAATATTTCTTGATGCATGATCCGCTCACAGACAAGCCTGTTGATGACAGTAGCGGTTTGCGCCAAGCTGCATTAAAGCGTATTGAGGTAGCCCCCTTTTTCTTCACTGAGGTGCCTGCGGAGCTGGCCGTTGAAGGTGATACCTACAAATGGCCAGATCAATCAGCGGAAGCCCATACTGCGACCCTGAAAGAGCCTCCACTGTCGGCGCGCCCGCCATTGGCGGGTGTGATTGGTTATCCGATGCACTCTCTGATTAAGGGAAGCGGGTTTCTTGGAAAAATTCCATCGGCGCCGGGAAATCATGCAAAGGTGATGATTATAGATGATGAGTTGTATGTAGTCGGCTCTGATAATCTGTACCCAGGCTTCCTCGCGGAGTTTAACTACGTTATTGACGGCCCGGACGCCGTCAATGATTTCATAGCGTGTTACTGGAACCCGCTGTGGAAATATTCCAGTAAGCACTCATTCAACTATCGTAATACGTGAAGGCGGGATCTGTGATCTTGGAATTCAGCCCGGCATGACGAGACGGGCTCCGTATACGACCTTAGGGACGAGCAATCACATCTGGCCAGGTTGGCAGGTCGACTGTTTAACTGATTGCGCTAGCGAGATGGTTCGCTAGCCTTTCGTTTCGCTTGTTGCAAGACCTCCATTTTTTGCTTCGCCGTTTCGAAGCTGGGCAGGTATTAGAAGTGCCAGTGGATCGTCACCAGCTGACACTTCTCGCCAGATAGCGGTCGTCTCTGCCCGCCGCTGTAAGTTCAGTAATCGGGACTTGGCACTCCAACAATCAAGGCGCACAGACCTTTGCACTTTGATTCCGCTGACACTTTGCCACTGTCTCGTGTCATGTGTGTGAGCTGGCCCGGGATGGACAGCAAAGCGGCCCAGTCGTTTCAGTTCAAACCTTGAACTGCGCCACCATGCTGTTAAGGGCGGCAATGTTCTGCAGCACTTTTAGCTGCAGTTCGAGGTACTGCTGATACGCGTCATTGAAGGTGTTGAACAGGGCACGGTCGTCGGCAGCGATGATGGTATCCGCTTAGGCTTTCAGGCTTTTGTCAGGTTTTTAACATCAAGCGATCGGAATCATCGGGTCGGCTGCCGGCGGATAGATCCACACTGAGTTGATCTGACGCTTGAGGTCCTTGCCTTCCTGGCCTTGCAGTTTCAATTCTCGCTGCCAACCTTCGCTGTACGCCGCGCTCCATTCACCCAGGTCGAGGCAGGTTACGTACTTGGGCTGGCGATACACCACAGGTGCCACCCCAAGCAGGTCAGCCAAGGCGTTGTTGCCAATGTGGCGACCCATTGGGATGGCGTGCTGGCAGGTCATCAGGGCGTGTTGCCAATTTCGTTGACAGCAGCTCAGGCGGTATCGCCGGTCGCATAGATGTGGTCCTGGCCAATTACCTTGAGATGCCGGTCGACCTTGAGCCGGCCGAAGTTGTCACGTTCGCCGGCAACCTGAGCGGTCAGCGGGCTGGCGTTGACGCCGACGGTCCAGATCATACAGTATTGCTGGCGATGTATTCGCCGTTGTCCAGGGTTACGCAACCGGCATCGACAGCCACCACAGAGGTGCCAGTCAGCCACTGGACGCCGGCAACCTGCGAGACGGTTCAGGCGCAAGGCTCCGGCCGAGTTCGGCCAGCAGGTGAATAGCTGGATGAGGGAGCGGCGCGAGGGTAGAGGTGGCGGGGATATACCGGTCAGCCAGGTCTGAACCTGTTGCCTGTACCGGTGTAACGCTTTCAGCGCCCTTCATGCTGGCGCCGATAGGCCCCAGGCTGCACCCCCATGGCCTTGGCAAACGCCCGGGTAAACGCCGCCACCGACTGATACCCCACCTGCGCACCCACTTGCTCCACGGTATTACCCGCCCGCAGCAACTGGCTGGCATGGCGCATGCGCAGTGCCAGCAGCACCTGCCCTGGCGATTGCCCCGCCAGTTCGTTGAAGCGCTTGAAAAACGCAGACCGCGATAAGCCGGTGCAGGCGGCCATGCTCTCCAGCGTCCAGGCTTGCCCCGGTTGTTCGATCAACTGCTCCAGCAGCCCGGTAAACGCTGGCTGGCGAGCGAGGGCGACAAGCCCGCCCAGTGACTGCCCGGCAATGACCTGCTGGCGCAGCACGTACAGGAACAACAGGTGCGTCAGGCGCTCCAGCAACGCCTGCGACGGGCCGGCGGCCCGCCGGCATTCTTCCAGAATGAGCTCGAACAGCGCCCGCGCCGCACTGCCGGCGGGGTCTTCGGCGCGCAGCAGGATCCAGTCGGCCAGGCCTTCGACAATCAGTGAAGACAGGCCGGACTGGAAATGGAAGAAGCCGCAAACCAGCCCGACGCCGTCGCTGGCTTCGCTATCCAGCGCCTGCATGGCCTGGCGCGGTTGGGCACAGGCGTCGACCGGGTCCTGATCGCTGGACAAGCGATAGGCAAGGTCGCGCAACAGGAATACGGCATCTCCCTTCTCCAGCCGCACCGGTTGCGGCAGGCCGTCAATGTGCAGCCAGCACTGCCCTTGCACCACCAGGTGAAAGCTGGCGCGGCCCATGCCCTGGGTGCTGGCATGCCAGCCACCGCAATAGCGCCCGACATGAAACAGGCTGGCATCGAGCTCCAGGCCCTCTAATAACCAATCGACAAGGTGGCTGGACGAAATCATCTAATACAAAGACTCAGGAACAAGGAAAGGCGACTGATGAATATGGAGGGTAGTTCTTATAACCAACAGACTGTAGTGACACTCATCAAAGGAGATCACTGCATGTCCTCGCGTATTACTTTACACACGCTGCAGAGCGCCCCGGAAGCGGCACGGCCGTTTCTTGAGAATGCCCAGAAGAATTCCGGCTTCATCCCCAACCTGCTCGGCGTACTGGCCAACGCCCCGGCGGCGCTTGAAACCTACGTGACCGTTTCGGCACTCAATGGCAAGTCTGAGCTTGGCCTGGCCGAGCGTGAAGTGGTGCAACTGATCGCGGCCACCCAGCATGGCTGCGACTTTTGCGTGGCCGGCCATACGGCCGTCGCGCTGAACAAGGCCAAGCTGCCACAGGAGGTGGTCGATGCTCTGCGTGCCCGTGGCGAACTCCCCAACGCCCGCTACGAAACCCTGGCCGCCTTTGCCCGCGAAGTGATCGCCACCCGTGGCAATGTCAGCGAAGCCACCTACCAGGCCTTCCGTGAGGCCGGCTTCAGTGAAGGCAACGCCTTGGAGGTGATTCTGGGCGTAAGTCTCGCAACCCTGTGCAACTTTGCTAATGTTTTCGCCCAGACGCCACTCAACGAAGAGCTTGGCAAATACCGCTGGCAGCCTTCTGCGTAGCTCACCTGTGATAATGGCCCTTACCAGGCCGTTGTAGGAGCGGCCTTGTGCCGCGAACGGGCCGCAGAGCGGCCCCGGCGTTATCAAAGGAGCAAGACCATGCAAGATTGTGCATTTCGACACTGGCTGGATGCCAATGCCGAGGCCATCGACCGGGGCCTGTGCGAACCGCAGCAGGTGCTGGCGCAGATCGCAGAATCGCAGCTGTTGCGCACGGGGGTCGACCCAGCGCTGGGTGGTACGGGCGGGCAGGTGACCGATGCGGTCGAGGCCATCGCCGCCATTGCCAGCCGCTCATTGGCTGCGGCTTTCGTCTGCTGGGGCCAGCGTGCCTTCATCGAATACCTGCTGCACAGCCCCAACCAGCCCCTGCGTGAGCGCCTGCTGCCGCGCCTGTTGACCGGTGAATTGGCCGGTGCCACCGGGCTGTCCAACGCCATGAAGTTCCTGTCCGGTATCGAAGCGCTGCAGGTGCGTGGCCGCCCGGCAGCCGATGGCTGGCACCTGGAAGGGCGACTGCATTGGGTGACCAACTTGCGTAAAAGCGGCTTCGTGGTGGCGGCGGCCATCGAGGATGAAGCCGGCGGCGCGCCGTTTGTGCTGGCCATTCCTTCCGACGCTCAAGGCCTGGAGCGTTCTGATGATCTACAACTGATGGGCCTGCAGTCGAGCAACACGGCAGCACTGGCTTTTCACCAGGTATCGCTGGCACGCGACTGGCTGCTGCATGAAAATGCACGCGAATTCCTGCCACGGGTACGCCCGGCCTTCCTGGCGCTGCAATGTGGCATGGCCATTGGCCTGGCGCGACGGGCGCTGGAAGAGGTTCAGGCGCACCTGCATGGCCGAGCCTCGTTCCTCGACGAAGCCCGTCAGGTGCTTAGCGAACGCCTGGAAAACACCGTCAGCGAACTCAAGCAGGGCTTGCTCGAAGGTCGCTTCCAGCAGCAGCCGGCGGCCTTGTTCAAGCTGCGCATCATCCTGGCTGAAAGTGCTGCCGACGCGGTACAACTGGAATTGCAGGCCAGTGGCGGCAAGGCATACCTCAGCGAATACGGCGAAGGGTTTGCCCGCCGCTGGCGGGAGTCGGCCTTCGTGCCGATCGTCACGCCCAGCCTGGTGCAATTGCGCGCCGAGCTGCAACGCCAGGCGGGCGTTGCATGAGCGCAGTGTTGCTGGAGGCCCGTGACATCCGCCTGGGCTACCCGCGTGAGGGGGGTTGGCAACAAGTGCTGGCGCAGTTCGACCTGCAGCTGGCGCCAGGTGAAGTCGTGAGCATCCTTGGCCCCAGTGGTGTGGGCAAGTCCAGCCTGCTGCGGGTGCTGGCAGGCCTGCAGCAGCCTGGCGGCGGTAGCGTGAGCTTGCACGGCCAGCCGCTGCAGGGGCCGCACCCGCGTCTGGCGGTGGCCTTTCAGGACCCAAGCCTGCTGCCATGGCTGAGCCTGGAGAAAAACGTCGCCTTCGGCCTGGACTTCGCCCGTCAGCCCAAGCTGGCGGATGCCGAACGCCGTGCACGCATCGACCATGCGATTGCGGCTGTGGGCCTGGCCCACGCGCGTGGCCAGTACCCGGCGCAGTTGTCTGGCGGCATGGCCCAGCGCACCGCGCTGGCCCGCTGCCTGGCACGCCAGCCCGAAGTCTTGCTGCTGGATGAACCCTTCGGTGCGTTGGATGAGGTGACCCGCGCCGACATGCAGCAGCTGCTGCTGCAACTGATCGCCACGCACAAGACCGCGGCCGTGCTGATCACTCACGATATCGACGAAGCCCTGCTGCTGTCAGACCGGGTTCTGCTACTGGGCAACCACCCAGCGCACATCCTTGGCCAGTGGCACATCGACCTGCCGCAACCGCGCACGCAGAGGGTCGAAGAGCTGGGGGCCTTGCGCATAGACATCCTCAAAACCCTTCGGCGGGCAAGCCGCACAGTCGAACCTACCCCAACCCCTTTGCCCTCGGAGGCTGTCCATGTGCATGGATGACTGCTGTTCTTCTTCTTCGCGTCGTGACTTCCTCAAGCTCGGCGCCATGCTCACTGCTGCCGGTGCATTGCCGTTGCTGTCGAGCTTGCAGGCACGTGCTGCTGCCGAGCCGGACGCGCCGGTGCGCATCGGCTACCTGCCGATCACCGATGCCACGCCGCTGCTGGTGGCACATAACAACGGCTTGTTCGAGGCCGAAGGCATCCAGGCCGAGCGCCCGGTGCTGCTGCGCAGCTGGGCGCAGGTGATCGAGGCATTCATCTCCGGCCAGGTCAATGTCATCCACCTGCTTTCGCCGATGACGGTATGGGCGCGCTATGGCAGCAAGGTGCCAGCCAAGGTGGTGGCCTGGAACCACGTGGGCGGTTCGGGCCTGACTGTAGCGCCGGATATATCCGACGTGAAACAGCTCGGTGGCAAGACAGTGGCCATTCCGTTCTGGTACTCGATCCACAATGTGGTACTGCAACAGTTGCTCAACGACAATGGCCTGACGCCAGTGTCGAAGCCGGCCAATGCGCAACTGGCCGCCAACGAAGTCAACCTGCTGGTGCTGCCACCGTCCGACATGCCACCCGCTCTGGCCAGCAAGCGCATTGCCGGCTACATCGTTGCCGAGCCGTTCAACGCACTGGCCGAGAACCTCAAGGTGGGCCGCGTGCAGCGCTTTACCGGCGATGTATGGCGCAACCATGCGTGCTGCGTGGTGTTCATGCACGAGCATGACCTGAATAACCGCCCGGAGTGGTCGCAGAAAGTGGTCAACGCCATCGTCAAGGCCCAGCAATGGACCCGTGACCATCGCACCGAAGCCGCCGCACTGCTGTCCCGGGCGGGCCCCAACAAGTACACCCCGCACGAGCCTGCGGTGCTGACCAAGGTCCTGGCGCCCGCCGCCGAAGACCGTGCTGGCTACATTGCCAGTGGCGCCATTCGCCATCAGCAGTGGGACGAAAAGCGCATCGACTTCCAGCCATACCCGTTCCCGAGTTACACCGAAGAGCTGGTCAAGCGCCTGAAAACCACCTTGATCGAAGGCGACAATGCGTTCCTTGGCGGGCTGGATCCGGCGTATGCCGCCCGCGACCTGGTCGACGATCGCTTCGTGCGTAATGCCATCGCGACAGTAGGTGGCCCGTCGGTATTCGGCATTGCCGACAACTTCGAGCGTAGCGAGGAGTTTGCGGTCTGATGCGTACCCATGTCGTACATGCCGGCCTTGGGCTGGTCGGGTTGCTGGCCTTGTTGCTGTTATGGTGGGCCGGTGTAGCACTGTTCGGCCAGGCCGACGGCCTGTCGGCGCGGTTTTCGCCGGCGGCAACCCTGGCCAGCCTGGTCGAGCTGCTGGGGCAGGGCGAGGTCTATGGGCATATCTGGGTCAGCCTCAAGCGCATCCTGATTGGGCTGCTGCTGGCGCTGCTGATGGGGGTGCCGCTGGGCTTGCTGGTAGGCAGCTACCGGCACCTGGAGGCGGCGACCACGCCAGCATTCCAGTTTCTGCGCATGATATCGCCATTGTCGTGGATGCCTGTGGTGGTCATGCTGATGGGCGTGGGTGACCAGCCGATCTACTTCCTGCTGGCGTTTGCCGCGTTGTGGCCGATCTTGCTGAATACGGCGGCAGGGGTGCGTCAACTGGACCCGCGCTGGCTGCAACTTAGCCGCAGCTTGAGTGCAACGCGCTGGGAAACCTTGTGCAAGGTGATCGTGCCGGGGGTAATCGGTCACGTGCTGACGGGCGTGCGCCTGGCCATCGGTATTCTGTGGATTGTGCTGGTGCCGTGCGAAATGCTTGGGGTGAGTGCGGGGCTTGGGTATTTCATTCTTGATACCCGCGACCGGCTGGCGTATTCCGAACTGATGGCGATGGTGCTGCTGATTGGCGTGCTGGGGTTTGCGCTGGATGCCCTGGCGCGTGGGCTGCATCGGCGCTGGGTGCATGGCTGAAAGGCCAATGGGGCTTCTTCGCGGGCTCGCCCGCTCCCACAGGTACATCACCGGCCTTGGGCCTTACAGTATTCCTGTGGGCGCGGGCAAGCCCGCGAACAGGCCATCGGATCAATGCACGGTCTTGCGCTGGCGCACACATTCCTGGGCCTGAGCGGTCAGCTCATCCAGCCGCTCATCGCGCCTCTGCTCCGCTTCGATCATTGCATCCTCACCCTGCTGGTTAAGCAGATAGGTGTGAATCTGCAGCACTTCAGCGGTCTGATAAATCGGCGCAATGTCCAGGCGCCCGATCAGCGCACCACTGGGCTGGCCGGTACTGCTCATCAGCACCTGCGGTCCATTGGCGGCCACCACTTGCATGCCCATCGCCTCGAACCACGGCACCTGGTTGGCAAAGGCGTTCAGCTCCACGCAGGCATGGCGCGACCGCAGGTCGCCCAGCAGAGCACGGGCGATGCCCTGGCGGCGATGGCTGGCGCACACGGCCAGAAAGGCCAATGCACAGGCCCGCCCATCGTCCTGGGCTGGCAGCGACAGCGCAAAGCCCAGCAACTGGTCCGGTGCTTCGGCATCCAGCGCCAAGGTAAGTGCCACCGCCAGACCGCGGGCGCCGTCCAGCGCTTGCAGATACTGGTGGACTTCCATGCCGACGCCGTACTGGTACAGCGGGTACAGCGGGTTGTCGACAGCGATGGCAACACTGCTCAATTCGCCGACATTGTGAATGACCAGCTCGCGGATCTGGTTCTGGAAAGATTCGGGTGGCACGCTGTCGAGGCGGCTCAGGATGAACATCTGGGGGCTCCGGCGGATGAGAATACGACCCGCGCTGTGTTGGCGCGGGCGTACAGTCTAACCGGTTTTGCTGCATCAGCCGTGTGCCTGTAAGGCACCGAGCATCAGGTCGAGGTTTTGTACGGCAGCACCAGAGGCACCTTTGCCCAGGTTGTCGAACACGGCGGTGAGCAGTACCTGGCCATGCTCGGGGTTGGCGTACAGCGCCAGGCGCAGGTCATTGCTGCCGTTCAATGCCTCGGGGTCGAGGTTTGCCGCAGCGCCGCCCTGATGCAGAGGCATCACCTGAATATGGCGGGCACCCTGGTAATGCTGTTCCAGGCAGCCTTGCAGCTGCGCGGCGCTGACCTGTCCAGGCAGCAGGCGAAGCTGCAGCGGAATGCTCAGCACGATGCCTTGGCGGTAGGCCCCATAGCCGGGCATGAACATCGGCCGCGCCGACAACCCCGCGTGCTGCTGGATCTCCGGTACGTGCTTGTGCGCCAGCTCAAGGCCATACAGCTGTAGCGCCGGCGCTTTGGCGGCGCCGGGCTGTTCGTGCCGCTCGACCGCCGCGCGACCACCGCCGGAATAGCCAGACACGGCGTGGATGTTCAGGGGGTAGTCCGCAGGCAGCAAGCCAGCCTTGACCAGTGGGTGCAGCAGCGCGATGGCCCCGGTGGGATAGCAGCCGGGATTGCTGACACGCGTGCTTTGCGCGATGCGTTCGGCTTGCTGTTCGTCAAGCTCCGGCAGGCCATACACCCAGCCTGGTGTGGTGCGGTGCGCCGAGCTGGCGTCGATCACCCGCACCTGTGGGTTGTGGATTGCGGCCACGGCCTCGCGGGCGGCGTCGTCGGGCAGGCACAGCAGGGCGATGTCGGCGCTGTTGATCGCTTCGCAGCGGCGTTGCGGGTCCTTGCGCTCGGCCTCGGGGAGGGTCAGCAGGCGAAGATCGCTCCGGCCCTGCAGGCGGGCATGGATCTGCAGGCCTGTGGTGCCTTGGTCGCCGTCGATGAAAACAACAGGGGTGTGCATGCTCGGGGTCCGGTTGGGGAAAGATAGCCTATGCTCGCCCGTAGTGCTGGTAATGAAAATTTGAATATGATGATCGATACATTCAGCTTTTCTGAATGAGTTTTGAAACGCGTGGTGAACCTGTGGGTTTACCCGCAAAAGGGCCGGCTCTGAACAATGCGCGAAATCAGCCTCGACCGCCTCCGCACATTGGTGGTCATCACCGACCTGGGCTCCTTTGCCGAGGCCGCCCGCCAGCTTAACCTGGCGCCGCCCACCATCAGCTTGCACGTGGCCGAGCTGGAGGCGCGTATCGGCGCCCCGTTGCTCACCCGCACTCGCGGCCAGGTGCGGCCTACCGTCATCGGTGAAACACTGCTGGGGCGTGCCCGACGCCTGCTGGCGGACGCTGACTTGGCGCTGGACGAAGTGCGCCGGCAGGTCGAAGGGTTGACCGGGCGTGTGCGGCTGGGCGCCTCCACCGGTGCCATCGCCCATTTGCTGCCGCAGGCGCTGGCGCGCCTGCGTGTGGAGCACCCGGGGATCGATGTGCAGGTCCAGGTGCTGACCTCCCAGGCGTCGCTCGCGCGCTTGCGTGAGGGCACACTGGATATCGGCCTTGTGGCCTTGCCGCAGGTGGCCGGCAAAGGGCTGACGGTCACCCCCTGGCGGCGCGACCCGATCCTGGCGTATGTGCCGGCCGACTGGCAGCCACCGGCCAGGATCACCCCGGCCTGGCTGGCGCAACGGGCGTTGATTCTCAACGACAGCACCACCCAGCTGTCGCGGGTTACCGGCGAGTGGTTTGCAGCGGCGGGGTTGTACCCCGAACCGCGGATCGAGCTGAACTACAACGATGCGATCAAAAGCCTGGTCGGCGCCGGGTATGGAGCGACCTTGTTGCCGCAGGAGGGGGAGGCGACCGAACTGGACCGGCGCATTGCCCGCCGACCGCTGCGGCCGGGGCTGTGGCGGCAGCTGGGTATTGCGTGTCGGGAAGGGCAGGTGGAGCGAGCCACGGGGTACGTGCTGGAGGCGCTGGAACGGTTGCTGTAGGGGCGATTGCGCTGCGGCAAGACCTGTAGCAGGTACGCACGTTCCAGCCCCGACGCCTTGCCAAACTCAGAACCAGCGATCGTTCTTCTTGCGCCCACGGGTCAGTGCCGGCAGGATCAGCCCCGCCAGCAAGCCTGCACCGGCAATGCTGCCGCCATACACCATGTAGCGCATCATCACCTGCTTGTTCTCATCCCCCAGGCGGGCCTGGGTATCGCGCAGGTCCGACTGGCTCTGATCGAGCTGCTCGTTCAGTGCCTTGTTGCGTGCCTCCAACTCGTCAATCAGTTGCTTGCGCGAATCAAGCGTTTCCTGCATGCCCTGTACGCGGTTCTTCCAGCTGTCGTCGATGGTCTTCAACTGCCCGGTCAGTTCGGTGACCTGGGCATCGAGCAACGGCAGGCGCTCGTTCTGCCCGGGCACTGCCTGCAGGTCGTTGCTGAGGATCCACACCACATCGCCGTTCTGCCCGCGCACCTGGCTGTAATTGCCCTGGCTGCCGAGCAGGGTCAGCTTCTGCCCGGACTTGAGCGTGCCGACAATGCGGTGCCCGTCGGTCGGGCCGCTGCGCACGTAGGTGCTCAGGCTGTCACTGACCCAGCGTGCGTCGCTGGCAGGCTCCTCGGCGTGCACGGGGGCGGCAAGGCCCACCAGGGCGGCAATCAGGCCGATGCGCAGGGCAGGGAGGGCGGAAGCATTTGGGCGGGAATCGGGCATGTTGGGTCTTCGCTGAAACAGGACAAAAAGTAGGCCCGGTGACTGGGCCGATGAACCGGTCGGTGAGTTGACCGTCAGCGAAAGACCGTTTTTTTGTCAGCAGGTTCACTGCCTAGTGTCGGAAATGTCTGCAGAATGTTGCAGTGCCCGCCCCAGAGCGCTGCGTTGCCGATGACGCAATTGTAATGCGCCGATCACCTTGGCGTTATCTGCCGGCCGTCAATCTTGGCCCGCCGACATAACAACAAATGCGACGTTCAAGGAGCATCGGATGACGTGCAGATCACCCCTGACACTGGCTGCTTGCCTGGCGCTGGCCGGCGTTGGCAGCCAGGTTGTTGCTGCAGAAAAAAGTGCGGACGGCTTCATGGAGGGCAGCACCCTCAGCGTGCTTAACCGCAACTTCTACTTCAACCGCGATAATCGCGATTCTGTGGCCCCCACACACAACCCGAGCAAACAACCTGACAACGGCTACTCCGAGGCCTGGGGGCACGCCGTGATTACACGATTCGAGTCGGGCTTCACCCAGGGCACCGTAGGTGTTGGCCTGGATGCGTTTGCCATGCTTGGCCTCAAGCTCGACACGGGCGGCGGCCGCAACGGCGGGCGCAGTTCTTTCGACGTATTGCCGGTTGACCGCGACGGCCAGGCACGTGACGAATACACCAAGGTGGGGGGCGCAGCCAAGCTACGACTGTTCGACACGGTACTGAAGGTGGGTGATGTGTTCCCGGCCAACCCGGTGGTGGCGGCTGGCGACTCGCGGCTGCTGCCGGAAAGCTTCCGTGGGGTGACCCTGGAGAACTCCAGCATCAAGGACCTTACCCTGCAAGCCGGGCGTCTGCATGCCATGAGCCAGCCGATGTCCAGCGACCTGCGGGAGAACTTCGTGACCTTCTATGGCGGCCCGGTCGATTCGCCCTGGATCGCCTATGGTGGGGGGGATTACAGGCTCAATGAGCATGTCAGCGTCAGCCTGTTCAGTAGCCGGCTCAAGGACGCGTGGAACCAGTACTACGCCGGCACCAGCCTGAGCTGGCCACTGAGCGAGGCGCTGGCGCTGATTGGCGGTTTCAACTATTACAAGGCTGTGGATGAAGGGCAGCAGCGCCTGGGCGCCTTTGACAACGACATCTGGAGCGCCAAGCTGGGTGTGCGCCTTGGTGCTCACACCCTGGCCCTGACGCACCAGCGCAACAACGGCGACGACGACTTCGACTACCTGCGCCAGTCCGACTCGATCTTCCTCGACAACTCCATCCAGTACAGCGACTTCAACGCGCCCAAGGAGCGTTCGTGGATGCTGCGTTATGACCTGAACATGGCCGCCTACGGCGTACCCGGGTTGTCGTTCATGACACGCTACGGCAAGGGTACCGATGCTGACTACTCCAATGCCAACGCCACCTACATGCGCCGTGACGTTGCGGGCAACCCGCTGACCGACCAGAAACGCTGGGAGCGTGACATCGAGGTGAAGTATGTGGTGCAGACAGGCGCGGCCAAGGACCTGTCGTTGCGGGTTCGCCAGGCCACCACCCGGGCCACGGCGTTCGAGTCGGACCTGGACGAAGTGCGGCTGATCGTGGAGTACCCGTTGTCGATTCTGTGATTCCACCTTGGCAACCTTGTTGCTCCTTTGGTTTGGGTGGATTTTCTGGCGCTCCGCTTGGGGCGCTTTTTTTATCGACTTGATCGCCTATCAAGCCTGCATTTGCATCAGGTGGTCAGGTGCTACCGGTACGCCGGAGCTATGGGGCTAGACTCAAGGCTCACCCTCGATCTTGGAGCAAGACCATGACTGCCAAGAACACTGTCTGCCTGTGGTATGACCACGCTGCCGAAGAGGCTGCGAACTTCTATGCCCGAACGTTCCCCGATAGCCGGGTGGTCGCTGTGCACAAGGCACCCGCCGATTACCCTTCAGGCAAGCAGGGCGATGTGATCACCGTGGAATTCACGGTAATGGGTATCCCTTGCGTGGGGCTCAATGGTGGATCGGCCTTCAAGCACTGTGAGGCATTTTCGTTCCAGGTCAGTACCGTGGACCAGGCAGAGACCGACCGCTTGTGGGAGGCCATTGTCGGCAACGACGGCGAGGCCAGCGTTTGCGGCTGGTGCAAGGACAAATGGGGGATTTCGTGGCAGATCACTCCACGCATCCTCATCGAAGCCATCGGCCACCCCGACCGTGCGGCGGCCAAGCGTGCGTTCGAGGCCATGATGCAGATGGGCAAGATCGATGTGGCGAAGATAGCGGCGGCGTTGAAAGGTTGAAGCGGGTCTGTGTTTCAGCAGGCGCGGCCTCGAATCGCGAACGGGCTGCGTGGCAGCCCGTGGTTTTCGGGTTGACGCCGTCAGTTGCTGGTTACTTCGGCCTCTGCCGCTGTCTTGGCCGATGCCTTCTTCTCCTGCACCACAATGTAGAACTCCTCCCCATGCTTCACAGCCCCATACAGTACGGCTTTCTCGATCAGCTCGTTGCCGCGCAGGTGGCGCAGCATCATCGGGTCCTTGCGCAGGTCGCGGTACAACGCCAGGCATAGCAGCACCATCACCACCACGAATGGCAAGGCCACGACGATGGTCAGGTTCTGCAACCCGGTCAGCGCCTCGCCAGGGTTACCTGGGTCGCCGATCGCCAGCATGATCGCCGCCACCGTACCGGTCAGCGTCCCCCAGAAAATCACTGTGCGTCGCGATGGCGCGGTGGTGCCGTGTTCCGACAGCGTGCCCATCACCAGCGAAGCGGCGTCGGCGCCCGAAACAAAAAAGATGCCCACCAGGATCATCACCAGCACCGAGGTTGCCGAGGCCAGCGGGTAGCTGTCCAGCAACTGGTACAGCGCGTGGTTACTGTTGACCGCCCCGTTGGCCAGCTGGAAGGCGCCCTCGCGCACGGCCTCGATGGCGGCGCCACCGAAGATGGTGAACCACACGAGGCTGACCAGGCTTGGCACCAGCAGCACCCCGGTAACGAACTGGCGAATGGTGCGCCCGCGGCTGATACGGGCGATGAACATGCCCACGAAAGGCGTCCAGGAGATCCACCAGGCCCAGTAAAACACGGTCCAGCCGGCCAGCCAGCTGTTCATTTGCTCGCCGCCGCTGGCGTTGGTGCGGGCCATCATTTCCGGCAGCATCTTGATGTAGATGCCGAGCGAGGTTGGCAGCAGGTTGAGCATCAGCAGCGTCGGCCCGACCATGAACACGAACACTGCCAGCACCAGTGCCAGCACCATGTTGGTGTTGGACAGCCACTGGATACCCTTGCCGATGCCCGACACCGCCGAGGTTACGAAGGCAATGGTCAGCAGGGTGATGATCGAAATGTAGAACAGTTTACCGGGGCTTTCGATCCAGCCGTTGTATTCCAGGCCGCCGGCAATCTGCAGCGCCCCAAGGCCCAGCGAGGCGGCCGAGCCGAACAGCGTGGCGAAGATTGCCATCATGTCGATCAGGCGGCCGAGAGGGCCGTTTGCGTGCTTGCCGATCAGTGGCCGGAAGGCGGCGGAAATCAGCTGCGAGCGGCCACGGCGGAAGGTGCCGTAGGCGATTACCAGGCCGACGATGGCGTACATGGCCCAAGGGTGCAGGGTCCAGTGGAACAAGGTGGTGGCCATTGCCACCTGCATCGCTTCGCTGGTCTGCCCGCTGGCCGAGCCGGGCGGCGGCGATATGTAGTGCGACAGCGGCTCGGCCACGCCGAAGAACATCAGGCCGATGCCCATACCGGCGCTGAACATCATTGCTACCCAGGATACCGTGCGAAATTCTGGCTGTTCGCCATCACGGCCCAGCGGCACTCGCCCGTAACGGCTGGCGGCCAGCCACAGCACGAACACCACGAACAGGGAGGAGGTGAGCACGAAGAACCAGCCGAAATTGAGAATGACCCAGGATTGCGCGCTGGAGGCGCTGCTGGCCAGGCTGACCTGGTTGAGGAAGCCCCAGAGCACGAAGGCGATGGCCAGAAGGCTGGTGAAACCAAAGACAATCCAGTCAAGCTTGCCCTCGAAATGCCGGTCCTGGCGGGCTTCTGCGGTTTTCGAGGGGTCTGTGACGCCAAGATCGAGTGTTTCGGGGATGTGTTCCTTTGCCATGTATGATGAGGCCCCATTTGTGTATTGCCTGAGCGCGCAGGCTTGTTGTGTGGGCTGCCGAGCGCGATGACGGCCTCGGCGGGGTGGATTGCTGGCGGGATTATCCTGCGCAGCAGATAACGGCTCATGTCCCCATAACGCCATGGGGCGTCCATTGCGCGACCTGGCAAATACTTTTAGTTCTGGGGGCAATGGCCCTTTCTGTCTCGGCTTCTGGTACCCTGATGGTCATAACCCGGGATCGCACATACGAGCATCGTAGAAGCGCTGCTGCTTGCGGGCCTGGCCGCACCAGGAAACGGAGATTCGTCATAATGGCCACTGACCGTGTGAGCCTGATTCATTTCGATAAATTGAGCATGAGCCCTGCCGCTGCCGATCGGTTCCAGAAAGCCCTCGACGCGCTGGAAGCGCTCAAGCTGCAGGACCGTTACGTGTATCTCATCGCTCCCTATCTGGGTGATATCGCTGACGCCTCCGACGCCGAGCAACTGGCCACAGCCCTCGAGCAGGGCTTGCGCGTGGTCGAAGAGTTGCTGGCAGCCAGGTCGGTAACCAAGGTCAAGGCCGAGGAAGTGCGCCAGGTGTTCCACGGCGCAGGCGAACGTGCGCGGGCAGAGCTGCCTGGCTGAGCAGTGGCATGGCCAAAGACATCGACAACCCCTGCGTTTCGTTATGCCAGCTCAACAGCGAACTGTGCGTGAGCTGCGGCCGCACCCGTGATGAAATCCGCAAGTGGCGGGGCATGAAGCGGCCCGAGAAAATGGCCACTGTGCAGCGGGCGGCGACGCGAATGAAGGCTATCGCCAAGAAGGCGGCCAAGCGGCAGAATGCCAGCTGAACCTGCGTGCAATTCACGCAGCCTTTCCTGATTGTCTGACGAGCCTGAAATGGATTCTCACTCGCTGTTCGCGTTCACTCTGGTCGCTGCCATCGCGATCGCCAGCCCCGGTCCTGCCACCTTGATGGCTATCAATAACAGTCTTGCCCATGGCCAGCGCAGCGCGATCTGGTCGTCGCTGGGCAATGGCACGGGCCTGTTCTGTCTGTCGGCTGCGGCCATGCTGGGGCTAGGCGCACTGCTGGCCAGTTCAGAAGTACTGTTCAACGCCGTGAAGATCCTGGGGGCGGGCTACCTGTTCTACCTGGGCGTGCGACAACTGCTGAAGAAGAGCCCGATGCTGGAGCAAGGGGCCGCAGAGCGTGCTGCCAAGGTGCGACCCACGCCGCTGAAACTGTTCAAATCGGCCTTCCTCACTGCAGTAACCAACCCCAAGGCGACCATGTTCTTTACTGCGCTGTTCCCGCAGTTCATCGACCAGGGGGCTGCGCTGTTGCCGCAGTTCCTGACCTTGACCGGGATTTTCGTGGCCTTGTCGCTCACTTCGCTGAGCGCGTATGCCGCCCTGGCTGCGCGGGCCAAAGGGGTGTTGACCCGGCCGTCGCTGTCGCGCTGGGTGAACCGTGTGGTGGGCACCACCTTTATCGGTTTCGGCGCGGCGATCCTGGCGATGCGACGGCAGGGTGCCTGAAAAAAACCACGTTGTCGCCTGCCGTGCAGGCCCTTACTGTCTGTCCTTCGGCAGATTTTTCAACTGGACGATGAAAGGCGCGTCTGCGGGTTGCTGATGGTCCAGACTGTCCACAGCGCGCAGATGATAGCTGCAGGCGACCACAGTGGGTGTCAGCCTTTGGCCATTACGCCGGGTCGCCGGGTGTTTCATGTGCCGAGGGTCGTAGATGATCGAGCGTTGCTTTCGCCACGTCTTGCTCCTGGTGTGCCTGTCACTGCTGCCCCTGGCTGCGGTGGCGGATGATGCATGCTTACGGCTGACCGCCACAGGAAATCCGGAATACCCCCCCTACCTGTGGCGCGACCCGCTAAACCCTCAGCGATTGATCGGTGCCAATGCCGACCTGCTCAAGTACGTGGGCAAGCAGTTGGGGCTGGACATAGAGGTGGTTTACGCCGGGCCGTGGTCGCGAGCCCAGGAAGCCGTGCGCACTGGGCGGATCGATTTGATGGCCGGGTATTTCCTGACCGAGGCGCGCCGGCAGCATGTGGACTTCATCGCCCCGCCATTTTTGCGCACCCCCAGCGTCATCTGGGTGCGCCAGGACAATGCTTTTGCCTACCAGCAATGGGCCGACCTCAAAGGCCGCAAGGGTGGCACTCTGGTCAACAACAGCCACGGCCAACAGTTCGATGAATACGCCCAGGCCAATCTCGCCCTCGAAGCGGTGCCCAGTGCCAGGCAGGCGTTCGAGAAGCTGATGCACAAGCGCAGCGATTATGTGGTGTACGAGCAGTATCCTGGCATGGCGCTGGCACGGACATTGGGCATCGCAGCCACTGTGCAGGTGTTGCAGCCACCGGTATCCAGCGAAGGGTTGTACCTGGCAATCTCACGTGAGTCGCCTTGCAACCGGCCACCGCTGCGGGAGGCGCTGGCGCGGGAGATGGCGAAGATCGTTGGCGGGGCCTTGCCCGAGCAGTGGTTGAAACAGAATCTGGAGCGGTGGCAGTGACAGAGTGGCTCATGTGCTGCGCGGTCTTTGTTGGGGGCAGCCTCGCGTCGGTACATGTGCCACTCCAATTCAACGCATATGCAAGATGATGGGGCTGCTGCTGGCCGGGTCGGTATGCCCACGCAGCTTGCCTACCGCCTGCGCATCCACCGCACCACCCTGGTTGCCCCAGGCCGTACGCACAAAGCTGAGCACGTCGGCAATCTCCTGATCACTCAGCTGTTCGCGCAAAGCCGGCATGCGATAGGCGTCCGGCACCCCTGCAGCCACCACCCGCTGCGAACCATTGAGCGTGATATTGATTGCCGAGGCGCTCTCCTTGGCCAGTGCCGAGGTTGCCCCGGCCAAGGGCGGCATCCATTCGGCCTGGCCCTTGCCGTCCAGGCCGTGGCATGACGCACAGCGTGTCACGTAGGTGCGCGCTCCTGGGCTGTCCAGCCGTGTGGCTAGCGATTCGGCCTGGTATTGCCAGGGTGCGCCGTCACGTTGAGGGTCGCCGGGCAGCGACTTCAGGTAGTGGGCGATGGCGGCCAGGTCGTCGTCACGCATGAATTGCGTGGAGTTGTTGAACGCCTCGGTCATCGAACCATATACCACTGCATGCCGGTTGCGACCGGTCTTCAGGAACTGCGCGATCTCTGCCTCGCTCCAGCGCCCCAGCCCGGTGTTGTGGTCGGCACGCAGGCTGGGTGCATACCAGCCGTCGAGCAGTGCGCCGGACAGGAACGGCTTGCCGCTGTCATCCAGCGCCTTTTCATTGAAGGCCAGGCCGCGTGGCGTATGGCAACTGCCGCAGTGCCCGGGGCCCTGGACGATATAGGCGCCACGGTTCCACTGTGCATCCTGCCCGGCCTTGGCGGTGTAAGGCGTGGTGGCGGCGAACAGGCCGTTCCACAAGGCGATGGGCCAGCGCAGGTTCAGCGGCCAGGGGATGTCGCTGGCCAGGTTGGCCTGCCGCGCCGGCTGTACGCCGTGCATGAAGAATGCATACAGCGCCTTGACATCATCATCGCTGAGCTTGGCGTAGGACGGGTAAGGCATAGCCGGGTACAGGCGTCGGCCACCAGGCGCCACACCCTGGCGCACGGCGCGGTCGAAGTCAGCCAGGGTATAGTTACCGATACCGCTGTCGCGGTCGGGGGTGATGTTGGTGGCGTGGATTGCTCCCAGCGGGGTGGCCATTTCCAGCCCGCCGGCGAACGGTTTGCCATCCGGCAGGCTATGGCAGGCCACGCAATCACTGAGCCGGGCTACGTATTCGCCGCGGCTGACCAGCGCCGGGTCGGCAGCAGTGGCCTGTGCGTCGGCAAACGGCGATGCGGGTTCACGGGTGACATACCAGGCCAGCAGGCCCGCCGCGACCAGGCACGGCAGCGCCAGCCAGCCAGCGGTTCTTGCGAAACGATGGGTCATGAGGCGTCCCTTGTGCGATCAGCTGAAGGTGTGGCGGCTCAATGGTAAACTGCGCACGCGCTGGCCAGTAAGCTGCGCGACCGCATTGGCCACCGCGGGGGCCACGGCGGGCAGCGGGGGTTCGCCGATGCCGCCCATTTTCGCCCCGCTTTCGATGATGCGCACATGCACCCGGGCCATGCGCGAAGGCGGCAGGATCGGGTACAGGTCATAATTGCGCGCGCGCGGCTTGCCATCCACGTACACCGCTTCTTCCACCAGCGTCTGCGACAGGCCCAGGGCGACGGCGCCGTTGACCTGATGCTCGATGATCGCCGGGTTGACGATGCTGCCTGGGTCGATGGCTTGCCAGATGTCGTGCACCCTGACCTGGCCGTTGTCGATGGAAACCTCGGCAATGACCGCAGCCTCCGAGCCGAACGGTGAGGCCATGGCCACGCCGCGTGCGCGCTTGCTGCCGTCCTCGGCGGTGAACGGTCCGCGCTTCCAGCCGCCGGACAAGTCGGCCACTGCGTTCAGCAGATTGGTCAGTCTCGGGTTGTCGCGCAGCAGGTGCAGGCGCAGTTCAAACGGGTCCTTGCCACCTTTGTCGGCCAATTCGTCCAGGAATGATTCGTAGAAGAAGTCGTTCAGCGAGTTACCTACCGAGCGCCAGTAACCGAGCATGGCCGGGCCTTTGACATAGATCTGGGCGATGCGCTTGTTGGCGATGGCGTAGGACTTGCCTGACAGCCCCTCAAGCGCGGTCGGGTCGATCTTCTCCCCTTGTTTTCCAGCAAGGGCCTCGGTTGGGCCCTCGGTGGCGCTTACCGCTTCGAGCGCCACTGGCATACCGTCTGCGTCCAGCCCGGCGCGGAACTTCACCACTGCGACGGGGCGCAGGACATCGCGCAAAAACTCCTCCTCGCGGCTCCAGATAAGCTTCACCGGCCGGCCAACCGCTTTGGCCAGGGCAATGGCCTGCGGGTAGGGGTTGGCAGAGTCGTACAGGAAGTGGCGGCCAAAGAAGCCGCCCAGCAGCGGCGAGTGCAGGTTGATTTGTACAGGCTCCAGGCCGGTGCGTCTGGCAATGTCGTCACGGAACATGTCCGGGGCCTGGTTGGGCAGCCAGACGTCGAGGCTGCCGTCCGGGTTGAAGCGGGCGAGGGCGGACGGTGGCTCCAGCTGGGCATGGTTCAGGTACTGGTTATGGTAGCTGGCCTCGACCTGGGTCTTGGCGTTGGCCAAGGCGCCGGCAATGTCCCCTTCGTTCTCTTCATCACGGGACGGCCCTTGCACCGTCGCGAGGTGTTCGCGCCAGGCGTCGCTGGAAAAATCGGCCGGCATCGGGCGCACTTTGCTGTCGGCGGCCGGTTCTTTCCAGTCCACCTGCATCGCCTCCACTGCACGCTTGGCGTGCCACCAGCGCTCGGCGACCACGGCCACGGCGCCTGGCAGCTGATGCACAGAATGTACGCCTTTCATGGCCTTGACCTGGTCTTCGTTGCGCAGGCTGCCAACCGTCATGCCCAGGCGCGGCGCATGCTGCACGGCAGCGTGGAGCATGCCGTCGACTTTGATGTCGATGCAGTACTGGGCCTTGCCGGTGGACTTGTCGTAGGCATCCAGGCGGCGTACGGGCTTTCCAATCCAGCGAAACTGGCTGGGGTCGCGCAGCTTGATGCTGGCCGGGTCGGGCACCGGCAGGTCCATGGCGCGACCGGCCAGTTCACCGTAGGGTACGGAACGTCCGGTCGTGGTATGTACTACGTTACCCGGCGTGGTAGAAAGCTCATCGACCGGTACACCCAGGTGTTCGGCGCCCGCCTGCAGCAGCATGCCCCGGGCGAGCGCGCCCAGACGGCGCATGGTCGGGTAGCTCATGCGCACCGACATGCTGCCACCGGTGATGCGCATGCCGTTCTCCATCACCACGTAGGCTTCGCCCGGTGGTGCGCTATCGACCACGAAATGGGCCGGGTCGACATCCAGCTCTTCACCCACAATCTGCGCCATGGCGGTGAAAGGGCCTTGCCCGCCTTCCATGAAGGGGCTCAGCAGGCGCACCGTGCCGTCCGGGCGAATCTCCAGAAATGCAGGCACCTGGGTGCCGCGTTCCGCGGTTGCCGCAGCGGCTGCTGCTGCCTGCACGCGGGCCGAGCCCATGGGCAGGCCGAAACCTAGCACCAGGGCACCGACTGCGGTGCCGGCAAGAAAGCGCCGACGTGACAGGTTGACCGTTTCGCCCCGCTGCAGCCTGAGCAGTTCGGCGGGTGTATCGACTGGCGTGTTCATCAGGCCTGCTCCCCCTGGGCCAGGTCATGCACAGCGGCATGGATGGCGTTGTAGGTGCCGCAGCGGCACAGGTTGACCATGGCTGCATCGATCTGCGCATCGCTGGGTTTGGGCGTGTGCTTGAGCAGCGCCGTGGCTGCCATGACCTGGCCAGACTGGCAATAGCCGCATTGAGCCACCTGGTGCTCGACCCAGGCGGCGACCACCCGTTTGCCGACGGGGTCGGCTTCGATCGCCTCGATGGTGGTGACCTCACGCCCCACCACACCGGCCACCGGGGTAACGCAGGCGCGCACCACATTGCCGTCCACCAGCACCGAACAGGCGCCGCACTGGGCCAAGCCGCAGCCATACTTGGTGCCGGTCAGCCCCAGGTCATCGCGGATTACCCACAGCAGGGGCGTGTCGGCGTCCGCCTCGACCTGATAGGTCTTCTGGTTGATGCGTAGTTCCATGGTTTCACCTGCCCGTCACGGTTGTTGTCGCTGTGTTTTATCTGCATGGGGAATACGTTGTCCCCCGGTGCAGAAACGCTAGCACAGGAGGATGACCGCTGGTCTGGTGGCGGGGGTGGCTTCAGAGGATCAGGCAAGTAATCCGGCGGAATACGCAAGTCAGCTTCGAAAAATCAAGCCTGCAGTCGGCGTTGAACAGGACTTGCGCAACGAAAACCCGGATAATGCCGGCCAATTTCGTTTTGCACGCTTAAATCACGGTAATCCCGCATGGAAATCAAGGTCAATTTTCTCGACAATCTCCGTCTCGAAGCCAAATTCGATGACTTCACGGTGATCGCCGACCAACCTATCCGCTACAAAGGCGATGGTTCGGCCCCCGGCCCGTTCGACTATTTCCTGGCGTCTTCGGCCTTGTGCGCGGCTTACTTCGTCAAGCTGTACTGCCAGACCCGCGATATCCCCACCGAAAATATCCGCCTGTCGCAGAACAACATCGTCGATCCGGAAAACCGCTACAACCAGATTTTCAAGATCCAGGTCGAACTGCCCGAGGACATCTCCGACAAGGACCGTCAAGGCATCCTGCGCTCCATCGACCGCTGCACGGTAAAAAAGGTGGTGCAGACCGGCCCTGAGTTCGTGATCGAAGTGGTCGACAACCTCGATGCCGATGCCCAGGGGTTGCTGATGCCGGTGTCGGACACCAGCACCTATATCCCCGGCAAGGACCTGCCGCTGGAGCAGACCATTGCCAACATGTCGGGCATCCTCGCCGGGCTGGGGATGAAGATCGAGATCGCCTCGTGGCGCAACATTGTCCCCAACGTCTGGTCGCTGCACGTACGCGATGCGCAGTCACCGATGTGCTTTACCAACGGTAAAGGCGCCACCAAGGAGGCTGCGCTGGCCTCGGCGCTGGGCGAGTTCATCGAGCGCCTCAACTGCAACTTCTTCTACAACGACCAGTTCTGGGGCGAAGACCTGGCCAACGCCCCGTTCGTGCACTACCCGAACGAGCAGTGGTTCAAGCCGGGCCCGCGCGACGCGCTGCCGGCCGAGATCCTCGATGAGCACTGCCTGGCGATCTACAACCCTGACGGGGAGCTGCGTGGCTCGCACCTGTATGACACCAACTCGGGTAACACGGCGCGGGGCATCTGTTCGCTGCCGTTCGTGCGCCAGTCCGACCAGCAGGTGGTGTACTTCCCGTCCAACCTGATCGAAAACCTGTTCCTCAGCAATGGCATGAGCGCGGGCAACACCTTGGCTGAGGCGCAGGTGCAGTGCCTGTCGGAAATCTTCGAGCGCGCGGTGAAGCGCGAAATCCTCGAGGGCGAGTTGTGCCTGCCGGACGTGCCGCAAGAGGTGCTGGCCAAATACCCGGCGATCCTCGCTGGCATCCAGGGCCTGGAAGAGCAAGGGTTCCCGGTGCTGGTCAAGGATGCGTCGCTGGGAGGCGAGTTCCCGGTCATGTGCGTGACCTTGATGAACCCGCGCACGGGTGGCGTGTTTGCCTCGTTCGGTGCCCACCCGAGCCTGGAAGTGGCGCTGGAGCGCAGTCTCACCGAACTGCTGCAGGGCCGCAGCTTCGAAGGCCTGAACGACTTGCCGCAACCCACCTTCGAAAGCCATGCACTGACTGAGCCGAACAACTTCGTCGAGCATTTCATCGACTCCAGCGGCGTGGTGTCGTGGCGCTTCTTCAGCGCCAAGGCCGACTTCGAATTCGTCGAGTGGGACTTCTCCGGGCACGGCGAGGACTCCAACCAGCAGGAGGCCGCGACCCTGTTCGGCATCCTCGAAGACCTGGGCAAGGAAGTGTACATGGCGGTGTACGACAACCTTGGCGCCACCGCGTGCCGCATCCTGGTGCCGGGCTATTCGGAAATCTACCCGGTCGAGGACCTGATCTGGGACAACACCAACCGCGCCTTGTCGTTCCGTGCCGACATCCTCAACCTGCACAGCCTCGACAGCCGCTCGCTGAAGCTGCTGCTCAAGCGCCTGGACAACTGCGATGTGGATGACTACACCACCATCACCACGCTGATCGGTGTGGAGTTCGACGAAAACACAGTGTGGGGCCAACTGACCATTCTCGAACTGAAGCTGCTGATCTGCCTCGCGGTGCAGCGTTTCGAGGATGCCAAGGAACTGGTCGAGGCATTCTTGCAGTTCAACGACAACACCGTAGACCGCGGCTTGTTCTACCAGGCGCTGAACGTGGTGCTGGAAGTGCAACTGGATGACGAACTGGAGATGGATGACTACGAAGCCAACTTCCGCCGTATGTTCGGCAATGCGCGCATGGACGCGGTATTGGGCTCGTTGGACGGCAGTGTGCGCTTCCATGGCCTGACCCCGACCAGCATGAAGCTCGAAGGCCTTGATCGCCACCTGCGCCTGATCGACAGCTACAAGAAACTGCACGCGGCCCGGGCCAAGTTCGCCTGACAGGCGCTGCGCCCAATCACCGCCGGCAAGCCAGCGCCACAGGTATTGCACCGCTCTTGAGATTTGTGCCGAACCTGTGGACGCTGGCTTGCCTGCGCTAAGTCAGGCGCCGTCCTACAGCCCTTTGATCTGGGCGCCATCCCCATTCTGTCTTTCCGCGTTGCTATCCAGGCGCTTAGCGTTCTCTTCCTATCCACTTCAGGTGGTGACTATTCGGGCTTAGCAGGCCCCCCTTCGAAAGCCTCCGCCGGTGGTGGCGCTGCACGGACATTGAAAAGCTTGCAGACACAGTACCAACAGAGAGCGACGGTCAGGTTGTAGGGAAACAGCACGGCCCAGAACGGCAATTGCCAGTTCTTTTTGCCCTGCATTTCACCGGGCTCGCCGGTTCGCCAAGGTGCATAGTGGCGCCAGGCTTCTGCGGGGGTCAGGCAGATGGCGTGCAGTGGCTTGTGCCACCAGTTGGGTTCACCGGGCGGAGGGAGTTTGTCTGGGCCGTGGTCCATGAAGTGGCGGAGGTATTCCCACACTTCGGCGACATGTTTGACGCCCGGTTCGGTGGGTTCGTTACTGTCGACCCAGAGGCAGTCTTTTTTGTGGAGGCTACCGTCCTTCCTAGGCGGGGCAAAGGCAAGTGCATAGCTAGTGCTGAAGGATGAACCACCGAACTCTGTGCGCTTAAATACCCCTCCCTTGATATTGGTCCAATCGAATGAGATAAGCTTTTTGTTACGTTGATATAGAATTTTTCCAGTTGCGCGATTGAGGTAGATGTTTGAAAGATTTTTTATGAAGAATATCCTGTAGGCGATGAATGGTGTAAATATTAGTGGTGCAATAATGTATTGTGCGAGTGAGTGAAGGTCCGCTAGCGCTGACTTTCTAAAATCTGCATCTATGATCTCCGGGTAGATATAGGCTGCTAACCCTAATGTCATGGCGGTATATAGTTTTCCCATGAATACGGAGTCGGATACCCATGGGTTCACGAGGGATAAGTGATGTTTGTTTATGGTTGATAGTTGGCTTGAGATATGTGGAGTGAACTGAGAGCGTGCGGAGGGTGTGAAAATCCATGAAATGGCCATTATCGTTCCCCAAGCTTGAAGGTCTGGGAGGAGCCTGCTTGTTCATCTAAGCCTAGATTTGGCAGATATTTGATGTTCAGTTTAATGTGGCGGTGGTTTCGAATTTGATTCTTGAAGTGGAGTATCAGTCCTCCCCTGATTTCATAGCAGTCTGGTGTGGCTGGGAATACAGATATGCCATTGTTCTCGAGTTGGCTACTAAGGCTGGCTTGCCATTCGCTCTGGCCCAATAGAAACCCTCGTAGGAGGACTGTAAATTCAGCAGTGGGGGGGATGATAGAAACTTGATTGTGTGTGATAGCAGTCCAGTTCGGAGTAGTCCATGTGTTTAAGTCAGTCCATTTGCTGTCTAGATGCCCTAGGTCAAACAGTTTTGTCTCTTTTTTTGAAAGCAGCGAGGGTGAGTAAAATACCTGATGCCAAGCGTTGATTTCGTCTTTAATGTTGACGAAGTTTGGAAGTTTCTTGTCGGTATCTAAAATTATGTCTGGTCGGCTTTCGCCGTCATTGAGACGGTTCCCAAATATACTTCGACTGGCCCATAGCTCTATAGGGTTGTGAAGGTGTTCGGTGGCTTTCGCATGGAGGTAGATGCCTCCAGCTATGATCGCAGCACCTAATAGGACTACTGCAGCTGCAGTCCACCCTGCAAAAGGGATAAGTGTTGTGGCGCCTGCAATAGCTAATCCACCTTCTAATACCAAGACGGAGCCTATTGCGACCGCGCCCCCACCATAGAAAGTTAAATCAGAAGCGGCAGTATTACCGTGCATCTTCTGCCTTTGGGATTTTTTATAGTCAGAGGCGAATCCTAGGAAAATAGCCGGGTAGCCGGACAACCTTGCGAACAAATTGCTTCCTAGGAGCTTGATTAGACCGTTACCAAAAGCCATACCCGGCGCTGTGGCACTTAATCTCAGCATGACGGCCTTTTGCGTTGCCCGTACGCTGACCAACGTCGCTGCCGCTGCCCCGATCACCCCGAAAACAGATGAAGCGAACCCCAGGGTGTATTCCGGTGCGTCGCTCTTTTGCAGGCTGTTGTAAGCCGTCTTGAGCGATAAGATGTTGAACCAAAGCATCCCCGCGTTTAAACCACCCCCACCGCCGGAAGTGAGCAACCCAAGGAAGTTGGGTTTCACGCGCGCAGTGGTGGTCAGCTCGATGGACACCGTGCGGCTACCCGAAATGCGCAACGCTTTCATCTCTTCAACCTGCGCCATGCCGCTCTTCAAATACCGCTGCACCTCCTGGCTAAATGGATTTTCCGTAATGGCCTGTTCGGTGATTCGATAGCGTGCCGCCAACAACCCCAGTGCTTTCTCGGCATTGGCCTCACGCGCTGCCAGCAACACTTGCTGGCGCAGGCCATGGCTGGCATCCCATCGGGTCTGCCCGCGCAGGCGCTTGAGCACCACGGCATTGACCGACTGGGCGGTGAGGTCGGTGATGTC